>JAJYVK010000009.1 GCA_021792075.1 Actinomycetes bacterium
GTGACTTCGCCGCCGCCCTGTAGCCAACACCGACGATCTCCAGTTCCTTGTTGAACCCATCCGTCACGCCTACGACCATGTTCGAAACGAGTGTCCTACACAGGCCGTGCAACGCACGGTTGCGCCTCTCATCGTTAGGACGCTCAACCACAATGGTTTCACCATCCCTTTTGATCAAGATCTCAGAAGGGAAGGTTCGCTCGAGCGAACCCTTTGGCCCCTGCACCTTTACGGTGCTACCCGAGATCTCGACGTTAACCCCTGCAGGAACCTGAACCGGAACTTTTCCAATACGAGACATAAGTCTTTCCTTTGTCCTAGAACCCGCTACCAGACATAGCAGAGGATCTCGCCGCCGATTCTGTTTCGGCGTGCCTCTGAATCAGTCATCAAACCCTTCGAAGTGGAGAGCACCGCTACTCCCATCCCGCCGAGCACGCGGGGAATCGAATCCGCCCGAGAGTAGACGCGCAAACCGGGCTTCGACACCCGCTGGATGCCTGAGATCGTCCTCGCTCGGTCCTTCGAGTACTTCATCTCGATCTGCAGAACCCTGCCAGGCTTGCCGGGTGTGTCAACCACCTTGTAACCGGAGATGAACCCCTCGCGGGCAAGAATCGCCGCGAGAGCCTCCCTAAGATTCGAGCCGGGCATACGGATGGTATCGTGCATCGCCACGTTCCCGTTCCGAATACGGGTCAGCATGTCGGCTATTGGATCGGTCATTGTCATGCTTATACCCTCCTCCTACCAGCTCGACTTGGTAACGCCAGGGATCTCACCCTGGTGCACCATCTCTCTGAGACAGATCCTGCAAAGACCAAACTTGCGGAATACCGAATGGGGACGACCACAACGCCTACATCTGGTGTAGGCACGTACCTTGAACTTAGGCTTCGCTTGCTGCTTTTCAATCAATGCCTTCTTGGCCATGTTGCTCCCGCTACCCTTCCCGCTTGAATGGGAAATTGAATGCGCTCAGAAGAGCGCGACCTGCGTCGTCCGTCTCTGCTGAGGTCACGATTGTTATATCCATACCCCGGACTGCGTCTACCTTGTCGTAGTCGATCTCGGCAAAGATCAGCTGCTCTGTGACTCCAAAGGTGTAGTTCCCCTTGCCATCAAATGAGCTGCGGCTAAGACCTCTGAAGTCCCTGATCCTAGGTATCGAAATGCTCACCAGCCGATCGAAGAACTCCCACATCCGATCGCCTCGAAGTGTCACCTTCGCGCCGATAGCGTTGCCCGCTCGCAGCTTGAAACCTGCAACTGACTTGCGTGCACGAGTCACGACCGGCTTCTGACCTGTCACTATCCCGAGATCCCTGAGCGCTCCCTCGAGCTGGGAAGCCTGCTGAAGCGCACGACCGACACCGATATTGAGAACAATCTTCTCGAACCTGGGAACCTGCATTATGTTCGAATACCCTAAAGTCTCTTTGAGCTGGCCACGAATCTCGTCGTCATATCTAGCCTTCAAGCGAGGCTTCTCAATGGTCTGCTGCGCCATTACAGGTCACCTCCGCACTTGCGGCAAACACGATTCTTGACACCTGACGCTTCGATCTTGTAGCCAATGCGCGTGACGCCGCACTTCGAGCAGACCATAGCCACGTTCGAAGCCTCGATAGGCATGAGCTTGTCCAGGATCCCGCCGGTCTGCATAGCCTTGGTAGGGCGCTGATGCTTGCGAACCGAGTTGACCCCTTCAACGATAACCTTGTCTTCCTTGGGCAAGACCGTGATGATCTCGCCAACCTTGCCGACATCCTTGCCGGAAAGAACCTGCACCTTGTCACCCTTACGTAGACGCAACTAGATCACCTCCGGCGCAAGAGAAATGATTCTCATGAACTGCTTGTCGCGAAGCTCGCGGCCGACGGGGCCGAAAATACGGGTCCCCCTTGGCTGCTTCTGGTCGTTGATCAGCACAGCAGCATTCTCGTCGAAGCGGATATACGATCCGTCACCCCTGCGGCGCTCCTTGGCGGTACGCACCACAACGCACTTGACGACATCGCCCTTTTTGACGGCTGCACCTGGTATGGCATCCTTGACTGTTCCAACGATGATGTCGCCGATCGAGGCGTAACGCCTCCGTGAGCCTCCAAGCACCTTGATGCAGAGGACTTCGCGGGCGCCGGAGTTGTCGGCAACCTTTAGTCTTGTTTCTTGCTGGATCACCTTGCACGCTCCACGATTTCCACGAGCCTCCAGCGCTTCAACTTCGACAACGGTCGGGTCTCTGCGACACGAACCCTGTCTCCGACGCCAGCCTCGTTGTTGGCGTCGTGAGCATAAAGCTTCTTGGTGCGCTGGACTGTCTTCTTGTAGCGGGGGTGGCGGACCCGCTCCGTGATCGCCACGATCAATGTTTTGTCCATCGAATTAGAGAGGACCATGCCCTCCCTAAGCTTGCGGCTATTCCGCCGAGCCGAGGCCTCCGCTATATTCTCAGATTCGCTCATTACCTCTCACCACCTGCCCCGATTCCCAGCTCCTTCTCTCTAAGGAGCGTCAAAATTCTTGCAATTTCACGCCTGAGAGTGCCAATTCTGGCCACGTCAGAGAGCTGGGCGGTAGCTACCTGGAAGCGCAGGTTGAAAAGCTCAGACCTAGCTTCGGTCAGCTTGTTGCGCAATTCGTCTGCATCCATGGCCCTAAGTTCTGCGGCTCTAGTCATCACTTCTCACCTCCAACCACATTCGCGTACTCCTTCACAATGAAGCGTGCCTTGATCGGCAGCTTCTGAATTGCCCTCTCCATGGCCGCCCTGGCTAGCTCCTCCGGAACTCCATCCAATTCGAACAGGATCCGTCCGGGCTTGACGACTGCGACCCAGAACTCCGGGTTGCCCTTTCCAGAACCCATCCTCGTCTCCGCCGGCTTCTGAGTCACCGGCTTGTCCGGAAACACGCGGATCCATACCTTCCCACCTCGGCGCACATGACGGGTCATAGCGATACGAGCCGCCTCGATCTGGCGGGCTGTAAGCCAGCAAGCCTCGAGCGCCTGGATGCCGTAACTCCCGAAGTTCAGCTCGGTGCCGCCTTTGGCGAGGCCGCTCCTTCTGCCACGCTGCACCTTTCGATGCTTGACTTTCCTAGGCATCAACATCTTCAGTCAACCTCCCGCTTGAAGTGAGGGGCCTCATGATGCGCGTCGCGCGTGCGACGCTCAATGTCTTCCTCCTCGGCAAGCAATTCCTCGAGTTCGTCATTAACCGGTGCGCTCTTCACGGGTTCAGTCTCTGTGACCTGAGGAACGCTGGCCGTCTCAACTAAAGCGCCCTCTTCTGTAACTACCGCAGATGATCCTGGGGCACCTTGCTCAGGGCGTCGCCGCCCGCCTCCTGCGCTGATGACACGTCGTGGCCTGGCCGAGGTCTCGGCAATTGGGATCTCTTTGGCGGCAGCCTCACCGGCAGAGACTTTGTAGGGGAGAATATCACCCTTGTAGATCCACACCTTCACCCCGATCCGGCCAAAGGTCGTCCGAGCTTCTCTGAAGCCGTAATCGATGTCCGCACGGAGAGTGTGAAGAGGCACGCGACCCTCCCGGTACTGCTCCTTGCGGGACATCTCAGCACCACCCAGGCGCCCTGAGCACTGGACCTTTACGCCAAGGCCTCCAGCCTTCTCCACCGACTGTATTGCCCTCTTCATGGCTCGGCGGAAACTGACACGCCGTGAAAGCTGATCCGCGATTCCTTGAGCCACCAAAGCGGCGTCGAGCTCGGGCTGCTTGATCTCCTGAATGTTGAGCTGCACCTTGGGGTTACCGGTGATCTCGACAAGCTTTGTCCTCAAACGCTCTGCCTCGGCACCTTTTCTTCCGATCACAATTCCTGGACGGGCGGTGTGAATATCAACCTTCAGCCGGTCCCGCGTTCTCTCGACCTCGATCCGCGACACCGCAGCCGACTCGAGTTCGTTCCGTAGGAAGTTCCTTATATGCCAATCCTGAATGACCGAGTCCTGGTAGGTGCGATCATCAAACCAGCGCGACTTCCAGTCCGTGGTTACGCCAAGACGGAATCCATAGGGATTTACCTTCTGACCCATCTCTACTTCTCCTCTTCCTCGGACTCAGCCGATTCAGCGGCCTGATCTACGACCTCTGAGGCCTCTGCCACCTCTTCTCCTGCTGGCTCCTCAGCTTGAACCTGGACCAACTCTTCTTCGACAACTGGAGCTTCAGCTTGAGTCGGCGTCTCTGTAACGCTGGACGTCTGGCCTGCACCTGCAATTTCGCTCGTCTCCGCTGGCTTGTTCTCCTCAGAGGCCTTTCTCGCAGCTGCGCTTCCACGCGTACGGGCCACACGTCGCGCACGACGGTTCGCCTCCTCGGCATCCCTCTTCGAGCGGACAACCTTGAGCTGGTCCTCCTCCATTCGTGCGACTATCACAGTCACGTGCGCCGTCCTCTTGCGCAGCGCCCCCGCACGGCCTCTGGCTCGAGCACGGAACCGCTTCATCGTCGGACCCTCGTCTGCATAACAAGACGCGACGTAGAGCTCGTCCGCCGAAATGTGGTCGTTGTTAACAGCGTTTGCGATTGCCGAGTCCAAGAGCTTTCCGATCACGCCTGCCACGTCACGCTCAAGCCCTGAAAGAATCTCCTTCGCCGTCTTGATGTCTCTACCGCGAATGAGGTTCAAAACCTCGCGAAATTTGTAGGCGGAAGCCCGATATGAGCTGAGAACAGCGCGGGTGCCGGGCTTCTCGTTGGTCTTTACCGCGGTCATTATCGCCTCCCTGCCCTTTCTTGGCCGGCGTGATAACGGAATGTGCGCGTTGGTGCGAACTCACCGAGCTTGTGACCAACCATGGACTCTGTGACGTAGACCGGGACATGCTTGCGCCCGTCGTGTACCGCAAGTGTGTGGCCGACCATATCAGGAATGATCGTGGAACGCCTGGACCAGGTCTTGATGACCCTCTTCTCATTGGAGGCATTCATGGCATCCACCTTCTTGAGAAGGTGGTCGTCTACGAAAGGACCTTTTTTCAAACTACGAGGCATGGCAACTACTTCCTATCGCCTGGCGCCGCGGCCGCGACGCCTTCTGATGATCAACTTGTCCGAATCTTTCACCAAAGCTCTTGTACGGCCCTCTGGCTGACCCCAAGGAGAGACTGGATGACGGCCGCCGGACGTCTTGCCTTCACCACCACCCAGCGGGTGGTCAACCGGGTTCATAGCAACACCACGAGTCTGGGGGCGCACGCCTTTCCACCTGTTCCGCCCGGCCTTTCCAACCGAGATCAGCTCGTGCTCAGCGTTCCCGACCTCTCCGACAGTGGCTCTGCACTCGATGGGAACTTTGCGCATCTCCGTAGATGGAAGCCTGAGCGTCGCATAATCGCCCTCTTTGGCAACCAGCTGTATGCTCATTCCCGCACCGCGGGCTAGCTTGCCACCTTGTCCGGGACGAAGCTCGACGTTGTGCACAACCGTGCCAACCGGAATGTTGCGCAATGGCAGAGCGCAGCCCACCTTGATATCAGCGTCAACTCCGCTCTGGACTACGTCCCCGACATTCAGCTTGGCCGGAGCCAAAATATAGCGCTTCTCGCCGTCGAAGTAGTGGAGCAGCACGATCCTTGCATTGCGGTTGGGATCGTATTCGATCGCCGCAACCCTTGCCGGCACCCCGTCCTTGTTCCGTTTGAAATCGACCAGCCGATATTGGCGCTTGTGTCCGCCACCACGGTGCCTTGAAGTCTTTCTGCCGTAGCTATTGCGGCCGCCTGAACGCTGTTGCGGCGCAAGAAGCGAACGCTCCGGGGTGCTCTTGGTTATCTCCGCAAAATCGGAGACCGTCTGGAATCTGCGCCCCGCGCTGGTTGGCTTTCTTTTTCTAATTGCCATTATTCACTCTTTGCTTACTTCTCGAACAGATCGATACGATCGTTCTCGGCCAGCTTTACAATCGCCCTTTTGGTATCGGGCTTTGAGGAGTACGCGCCGCTCCGGCGATTCTTCTTCCTCTTACCTTTGCGGTTCAAGGTGTTGACATCTAGCACCTTCACGCCAAAGATCTGCTCCACAGCCTTGCGAATCTCAATCTTGTTGGCATGAGGAGCGACGACGAAGGTGTAGAAATTCTCGTCCAAAAGCCTGTATGACTTCTCTGACACGACCGGCTTGAGAATTATTGAGCGTGGATCGTCCATCTACTCCTCCCCTTCTTCGGATTCGGATGCATCGAATGCAACGTCTACGACTGCGCCCTCCGCGCCGTAATCAGGGCCACCACCAGGCAGCACAAAATCGGTAAAAACCACAACGTCGCTCTTGAGGATGTCATATGGGTTTAGCTCATCCACGTCTATGAGCTGAACCTCGGGGATGTTTGCGAAGCTTCTGACGGTGTTGTAGTCATAAGGATCGACGACAATGAGGATCCTGCCTGTGAGGTCTAGCGCCTTCAAGGCTGCCACAGCATCTTTGGTCTTGATCGTGGGAAAACTCCAAGCGTCTACGAGCGCGACGGCACCAGACTGCGCCCTATCGGACAGCGCCTGAAGAAGGGCGAGGCGGATCATCTTCTTCGGGGTCCTCTGGCTGTAGCTCCTCGGCTTTGGGCCAAGAGCAACTCCGCCTCCGGTCCAGTGGGGCGCCCGGGTAGAACCCTGGCGGGCACGACCTGTGCCCTTCTGGCGAAACGGCTTGGCCCCGCCTCCGCGAACCTGTGCGCGGGTCTTGGTGCTCTGAGTTCCTGCGCGCGCTGCAGCCAGCTGAGCCGTAATTACCTGATGCAAAAGCGAAATGTTCGGCTGATGGCCAAAGATCGCCGGATCGAGGTCGACAGTACCCAGCTCCTCACCTTTTTGATTTCTCTTCGTCACTGAGACCTTGACAAGCTGCCTCTCCGTCTGAGCAATCGCCATCGCTACTTGCCGCCTTTCACTGCATCGCGGATGATCACCGTTCCGCCCTTAGGTCCCGGCACCGCGCCCTTTAGAAGAACGAGCTGCTTCTCCGGATCAGACTTTATGACCTCGAGGTTCAGCGTGGTGACCTTCTCCGAACCATGCTGGCCCGCCATGCGGGTCCCCTTGAAGACTCGTGCCGGAGTGGCGCAGGCTCCGATCGAACCCGGTGCGCGGTGGTGCTTGTGGTTTCCATGGGCTCCGCCCTGACCCTTGAAGTTGTGGCGCTTCATTGCCCCAGAAAATCCATGGCCTTTGGAGATGGCGGTCACATCGACTCGCTCACCTTCGACAAGAAGATCTGCAGTGAGCTCGGTGCCCACACCGAATCCATTGGTATCCTCCACACGCAGCTCTACAAGCTTCTTACCTGGCTCGACACCCGCTGAACGGTAATGACCTGCCAAGGGCTTTGTAAGCTTCGACTCCTTCTGGAAGCCGAAAGTCACCTGCAAAGCCGAATAGCCGTCTGTGTCAGGCGTCTTCGCCTGAACTACTCGTACCGGGGCGATCTTAATAACAGTCACAGCGACTGCACGATTCTGGTCGTCCCAGATCTGAGTCATGCCGACCTTCTCGCCGACGATCGCCTTTGTTGCCATCGCTAAAAATCCTTCGTCTCTTGATGAATCAGAGTGACAATCACACGCAAACGCTCCGTTGGCGATGCCAAACGGAGCACTTGATCTGTTTTGCCAAGCGGTACCCGACCTAGGGGCCTACCTGGACGTCATACTCAACGGAAGCTCAGAAAAGTATAGACGGACTACTTGTATTAACCGCCCAGAAGCTACGAGCCTCCGAAATGATTAAGCAGTTTGTATCTTGATCTCGATATCTACGCCAGCGGGCAGATCCAGCCTCTGCAAGGAATCCACAGTCTTGGGGGTATGGTCGACAATGTCGAGCAATCTCTTGTGAACCCGCATCTCGAAGTGCTCCCGCGAGTCCTTGTACTTGTGAGGCGAACGGATCACCGTGTAACGGTGCAACTCGGTTGGCAGAGGGACTGGCCCTTTCACCTTTGCGGAAGTGCGAAGGACCGTCTCAACGATCTTCTTCGTGGAGCTGTCGATCAGTTCGTGATCATACGCCTTGAGTCGAATTCTTATTCTCTGTTTGCTGCTGTCAGCCATTGCAATCCTTGGTACTAGCTGGATATGCCGACTCCACCTCTGAAGCCTGGACAGAAATCCTACGTCATTTGCAGGTCCGGGTCCACCGAAGCTTCCAGTGGACCCATGACCTTAACCTCTTGAGTTACTTGATGATCTTGGTGACTCGACCAGCACCGACGGTCCGGCCACCTTCGCGGATAGCAAAGCGCAGACCCTCGTCCATTGCGATCGGCTTGCCCAGCTCCACGGTCATAGTGACGTTGTCACCTGGAAGAACCATCTCAGTTCCCTCTGGAAGGGTGATGGTACCGGTCACGTCAGTAGTACGGAAGTAGAACTGAGGACGGTAGTTGTTGAAGAACGGCTTATGACGGCCACCCTCCTCCTTTGACAAGACGTAAACGTTCGCCTCGAAGTTGGTGTGCGGAGTGATCGTTCCCGGCTTGCACAGAACCTGACCGCGCTCCACCTCGTTCTTCTTCGTGCCACGCAGAAGAGCGCCGATGTTGTCGCCTGCGCGGCCCTCATCCAAGAGCTTGTTGAACATCTCCACTCCGGTGCAGACGGTCTTCTGGGTATCGCGCAGACCGACGATCTCAATCTCATCGCCGACGTGGATGACACCGGACTCGACCTTGCCGGTCACAACCGTGCCACGACCTTGAATGGTGAAGACGTCCTCGATCGGCATTAGGAAGGGCTTGTCAACATCACGCTGCGGCTCCGGAATGTACTCGTCGACGGCGTTCATGAGCTCAAGGATCTTGGCGGTCCACTCCGGGTCCCCCTCGAGCGCCTTCAGAGCCGAGACTCTTATCACAGGGGTGTCGTCCCCTGGGAACTCATACTCGTTGAGAAGCTCTCTCACTTCGAGCTCGACGAGGTCGAGCAGCTCTTCGTCATCGACCATGTCGGCCTTGTTCAGAGCTACGACGATGTAAGGGACGCCTACCTGACGCGCGAGCAGCACGTGCTCTCGTGTCTGTGGCATCGGGCCATCAGCTGCTGACACAACAAGAATTGCACCGTCCACCTGAGCGGCACCGGTGATCATGTTCTTGATGTAGTCGGCGTGACCCGGCATGTCTACGTGAGCGTAGTGTCGGCGATCAGTTTCGTACTCGACGTGGGCGATGGAAATTGTTATACCACGCGCCCTCTCTTCGGGTGCCTTATCGATCTGATCAAACGGGGTAAACTTCACGTGTGGGTTCACGCCGGCCAGCGTCTTTGTGATGGCCGCTGTGAGCGTGGTCTTTCCGTGGTCGATGTGGCCCATTGTACCCACATTGATGTGAGGCTTAGAGCGCTCAAACTTCTGCTTGGCCATGTTAAAAAATGCTCCGTGTGGTGAGAGCGACGCTACGTGAGCGCCGGCGATACGAACAAAGAACCATTACAGACTACTCTCCCCGAACCCTTGCAACAATCTCTTTAGAGATTGACTCCGGAACTTCCTGGTAAGAGTTGAACTGCATAGTATAGGTGGCGCGACCCTGTGTACGCGACCTTAAATCAGTAGCGTAGCCGAACATTTCAGAAAGTGGCACCTGAGCACGTATTACGTGGCTCGCTCCTCTTTGATCCATGCCCTCTACTTTTCCTCGCCGAGAGGAGAGGTCGCCAATGACGTCCCCCATGTAATCCTCCGGCGTTACAACCTCTACTGACATTATGGGCTCCAACAGCACCGGCGACGCCCTTCTCGCCGCTTCTTTGAAAGCCATCGAGCCGGCAATCTTGAAAGCCATCTCCGATGAGTCGACCTCGTGATAAGAACCGTAGGTGAGTGTCGCCCTAACATCGACTGTCGGGTATCCGGCAAGGACGCCAGAGGCTGTAGCCTCCCGAATTCCCGCATCCACTGCAGGAATGTACTCCTTGGGGATGACACCGCCTGTGATCTTATCTACGAATTCATAACCTCCGCCAGGTCCGGTGGGCTCGAGGCTTATCACTACGTGCCCGTACTGGCCACGGCCACCACTCTGGCGAATGTATTTCATCTCGACCTTGTCTACACCCTTGCGGATAGTCTCTCGGTACGCAACCTGAGGCTTTCCAACATTGGCATCGACTTTGAACTCGCGAAGCATGCGGTCGACCAGCACCTCGAGGTGCAGCTCGCCCATGCCGGAGATCACGGTCTGACCCGTCTCTTCATCGGTATGCACCTTGAAGGTGGGGTCCTCCTCGGACAAGGCATAAAGTGCCTTGCCAAGCTTGTCCTGGTCCGCCTTGGTCTTCGGCTCAACGGCCACATGGATGACGGGTTCGGGAAATACCAGGGACTCCAAGATGATCGGCTTATCCGGGTCACACAATGTGTCACCGGTGGTCGTGTTCTTCAGACCTACCGCGGCCACGATGTCGCCTGCAAAGATGCTGTCGATGTCCTCACGGGTATTGGCATGCATCAAGAGAAGTCGGCCGATCCTCTCCTTCCTATCTTTGGTGGAGTTCAAAATCGTGGAACCCTTCTCCAGAGTTCCAGAGTAGACGCGGAAGTAGGTGAGCTTTCCGACATAGGGATCGCTCATGATCTTGAACGCAAGAGCTGCAAACGGTGCGTCATCAGACGGCTCTCGCGTGACTATCTCGTCGCCCTTTAGGTTCGTACCGGTTGTAGGCGGTATGTCGAGGGGCGACGGGAGGAAGTGGACCACAGCATCGAGCATCGGTTGGACACCCTTGTTCTTAAAGGCCGAGCCGCAAAGGATGGGGACAGCCTGCCCGCTGATAGTCGCCTTGCGAAGCGACTTCCTGATCTCTTCGGGTGAGATCTCCTTTCCATCGAGGTACTTCTCCATCAGCTCGTCGTCGAAGTTGGCGATATTCTCGAGAAGCTTGTGGTGATACTCCTGAGCACGCTCAACCATGTCGGAGGGAATATCGACGATATCGTACTTCTCCCCTAGGAGATCTTCGTAGATCAGGGCGTTCATTTCGATCAGGTCGATGACCCCGACAAAGTTCGACTCCGATCCTACCGGAAGCTGGATCACGCAGTCGTTCGCATCGAGCCTGTCTCTGATCATCTCCACGCAGCGGTAGAAATCCGCACCCGTGCGGTCCATCTTGTTGACAAAACACATCCTTGGAACGTTGTACTTGTTCGCCTGGCGCCAGACAGTCTCCGTCTGAGGCTCCACGCCTGCGACGGCGTCGAAGACCGCTACAGCACCGTCGAGCACCCTGAGGGAACGCTCGACCTCGACTGTGAAGTCGACGTGTCCAGGCGTATCAATGATGTTGATGCGGCAGTCGTTCCAGAAACATGTCGTGGCGGCGGATGTGATGGTGATGCCACGCTCCTGCTCCTGCACCATCCAGTCCATGGTGGCCGCGCCCTCGTGGACCTCTCCAATTTTGTAATTCTTCCCCGTGTAGTAGAGAATTCGCTCTGTAGTCGTTGTCTTACCGGCATCTATGTGAGCCATAATGCCGATATTGCGATACTTCTCTAGGGGATAAGCCCTGCCTGCCATAGTAATATTGCCTCTTTTTAAACGCCTGGATAAAAAAACTCATGTTCGTTGGACCGAACGAACCATTTTAATCGGCTCTAGAAGTAAATACGTCCAGAGAGCTGAGCAGCAGAGGATGCTGGTGATCTTCTGAACCGCTTTTTATTTTCTTATGTACTTCCCGGGAACTGAGCCGGAAAGCCTTGCTACCAACGGTAGTGCGCAAACGCCTTGTTCGACTCCGCCATCTTGTGAAGATCCTCACGCCGCTTCACCGAAGCGCCAACTCCGTTTGCTGCGTCCATCAGCTCGTTCGCCAAACGCTGCGACATAGTCTTCTCCCGCCTCTTGCGAGAATATCCAACGATCCAGCGAATTGAGAGCGTCGTTGACCTTCTTCCCTTGATCTCCACCGGCACCTGATAGGTGGCTCCGCCTACGCGGCGTGATCGAACCTCGAGCTCCGGCTTGGTATTCTCGATGGCCTTCTTCAAGATGCCTATAGAGTCCCCGCCGTTCTTCTCCTGGATAATGCTGAGAGCGTCGTAGACTATTTGCTCTGCAAGAGTCTTCTTCCCCCTCGAGAGAACCTTGTTGACTAACTGAGACACCAGAATCGAGTGGTAAATCGGGTCCGGGTGGATCTCTCTGCGAGGAGCTGGTCCCTTACGAGGCATTCGACTACTTCTCCTTCTTAGCGCCGTAGCGACTTCTAGCTTGCTTACGGTTCTTTACGCCAGAAGTGTCAAGCGTCCCGCGAATGATCTTGTAACGAACGCCTGGGAGATCCTTGACTCTTCCGCCACGTACCAGCACAATCGAGTGTTCCTGGAGGTTGTGGCCGACGCCCGGAATGTAGGCCGTCACTTCCACCCCGCTCGTCAGTCGAACGCGGGCAACCTTCCTCAGTGCCGAGTTCGGCTTCTTGGGCGTGGTCGTGTAGACCCTTGTGCAAACGCCGCGTCGCTGAGGTGCACCCTTCAACGCGGGCGTCTTCGTCTTAGATTGTTTCGATTCACGTCCAGTCCGGACGAGCTGTGCTATCGTGGGCACGCCAAACCTCTCCAATTGTCAATTTGTTTACCTGTTCCGAACCAGCTCAGCCTCTTCGGTAGGGCTACTTCATTCGGGCCAGAAAATCTAGTGCACCTGATGCACACTATGCCAGTTTTATACTATAGAGGCTTTACGGCTGGCACCCTCTATTTTGAGCAGTACCAGCCGCCTCTATTTCGTTTGTTAGGAAGCGCCTTGATCCAACTCCTTCGGGCCTTCATCATCGGAGTCGACGTCGCCGATAGAGAACTCCTGGAAATCTTCGCCTTCCGCTTCGATGTTGGCAAGCTCTGTGAAGTCCGGCTCGTCGAAGTCAAAGTCTCCGAAGCCCTCCAAATCTTCTGACGACCAGAAGGACATCCTCTGAGCCTCAGGGGCCTCCACCTTGACCGAGCGATAGATGCCGAGTCCTGTACCTGCAGGGATGAGTTTACCGATGATTATATTCTCCTTCAGGCCAAGCAGGGCATCGCTCTTGCCCTCGATAGCCGCCTCGGTCAGAACGCGTGTCGTCTCCTGGAACGAAGCCGCGGAAAGCCATGAATCTGTCGCCAGCGAGGCCTTGGTGATACCCATGAGTTCGGGGCGTCCTTCAGCGGGACGCTTGTCCTCAGCAACCAGCGCCCTGTTGGCGTCGGAGTAGAGCTTGGTGTCAACCCTCTCGCCGGGGAGGAACTGGGAGTCTCCTGGCTCCGCCACGGTCACCCTCTTCAGCATCTGCCGGACTATGAGCTCGATATGCTTGTCGTGTATTGACACACCCTGATCCCGGTAGACCTTCTGGACCTCTTCAACTAGGTACTGCTGGGTCTCGCGGATGCCCTTGATATCCAGCAACTCCTTTGGATCACGAGGTCCTTCGACTATCGGATCCCCCGCGCGGATCTCCTGCCCATCGGTCACTTCGAGGTGGGAGCGGTATGAAAGCACATGAGTCTCTTCCTCCCCGTCCTCACCGACTATCGTGATGCTTCGACCGGCCTCCTCTTCAACCAAGCGGACAACTCCGGTCAGTCTGGAAAGAAGTGCGGCACCTTTGGGTGTGCGAGCCTCAAAGAGCTCCACGACCCTAGGCAGACCGTGAGTGATGTCTTCACCAGCGATGCCGCCTTGGTGGAATGTACGCATAGTCAGCTGGGTGCCAGGCTCACCGATCGACTGAGCTGCGATTACTCCTACCGCCTCACCCAACTCGATCAACCTAGACGAGGCCAAAGCCTTACCATAGCAGACGGCGCAGATTCCGTGGGCAGCGTCGCAGGTCAGAACCGAGCGCACTCTGATCCTGTGGACCTTTGGATCAGCGCTGATCCGAGAGAGCACGTCCTCATCCAACATCGTGCCCTTGGGAAGCTCCTCGCCCGAATCGAGCGTTACCGACTCAGCCAGGATACGGCCATAAGCACGCGTCTCGACGTAGTACCGCTTTCCCGCCTCATCGCTATGAATATCCTCGATCCAGATTCCTCTTGTCGTGCCACAATCATCCTCACGAACGATCAGCTCTTGGGCCACATCCACCAGTCTCCTGGTCAGATAGCCAGAGTCGGCTGTCCGAAGTGCGGTGTCGGCAAGACCTTTTCTTGCTCCGTGGGTCGAGATGAAGTACTCCAATACCGAGAGTCCCTCCCGGAAGGATGACTTGATCGGGCGCGGGATCATCTCGCCGCGAGGGTTGGAGACCAGTCCCTTCATTCCTGAGATCTGCCGGATCTGCTGCGCATTTCCTCTAGCACCGGAGTCGACCATCATGTCGAGCGGGTTGAAGGTGATTGCAGAGAGCATCGACTCCATTGCCTTGCCGATATCGGAGTTCGCGCTTGTCCAGATCTCGATCTCCTTCTGGCGGCGCTCATCATCAGTGATGATCCCACGCTTGAACTGGATCTCGGCCTTTTCAGCT
>JAJYVK010000010.1 GCA_021792075.1 Actinomycetes bacterium
CCAATCTCTGCAGCCCTATGTGGGCGAGAGATCGGTAACACCTCACCCCACAGACTGACCGTACCGCTGTCTGGTATGTAGAGGTTGGTTATTAGGTTGAAAAGCGTGGACTTGCCGGCTCCATTTGGACCGATCAGCGCTCCTATGGTGTTTTCCTCGAGGTCGAAACTGACATCGCGGACAGCCATGACTCCACCGAAACTCTTCGAAAGTCCTGAGATGCTAAGCGCTACACGTTTGGACGGCTGTGCCTCTCCCGTGGCAGTAGCGCCATTCACGGAAGCTGCCGCAACGGGAGCCGGGGGTGGTACCTGACCCGCGCCTGTCGAAATTGCCCGTTCAATTGCTGCAGGCACCGAGCTTGGCAATCTGGTGCTTAGTCCTAGACGGGCACTGATCCAGTTGATAGCAACCATTGGTACTCCGATAATCCCGTCTGGCAGGTAGCGAAGGAACAGCACCAGCAGAAGGCCGTCCACGACTGGGCCAATATTTGCCATCTGTTGTGAGAGATTTGGCAGGAAGGTGATTATCGTGACACCGATCAGCGGCCCGAGCCTGCTCACGGTTCCACCTATCACCAGCATTGTGATCAGCTGGAGCGAGACTGCGGAACCTACCATATCTGGAGAGAGGAAGTGGAAGAATCCACCGTAAAGTGATCCAGCTATAGATGCCATCGCAGCACTCACCACGAAGACTATGATCTTGGTCTTTCGGGTGTCTAGACCGATTGCTGAAATTCCGACATCGTCCTCGTTCATGGCCTTGAGCAGCCGTCCGCGATGGCTTTTGATGAGTCTGGAGCTGAAATAGATGGCAATTGCGACCAGAACAAAGATGAGGTAGAAGAATTTCTTGTCGGTGTCGAACGCGTATCCAAAGACGGAGAAAGGCGGTATTCCGGAAATTCCAGACGGGCCGCCTGTGGAGCCCATGCCCGTAGCTATCGAGGGAACCAGGATTCCGAAAGCGAGAGTCACAACTGCGAGATACATGCCGCGAACTCTAGATCCAGCCAGCCCCAGGACAAAGGCACAGATCATTGACAGCACCAATCCCCCGACTAGTCCCCAGATGGGAGCCAGGTGATGATTGACCGTCATCAGGGCCGAAACATAGCCGCCCACTGCCATGAATCCGGCTTGACCAAGACTGACCTGTCCGGAGACTCCAGTTAGGAGCTCGAGACCGACAATTGCGAGAGCAAAGATTCCTACCAGATCGATCGTGTGAAGTGTTCCTGACGAAGCAAACATCGGTGGAAGCCCGAAGAATAGACCAACTGCGAGGACCGCCCAACCGATCTTTGTCCAGTTCGGTGGTACCTTGAGTTTCAACTCCGGTCTACCGCTCCTCTTCTCTGCCGTATCGGCTCTGCGTCCCTTTCTCCTTGACAAAAGGCCTTCAGGCCTGACTATCAGGAGCAGAATCAGGATGCCGATCGTGATAGCGGGCCCAAAGACCGATGAGACGTATCCGGTGATCAGGGCGGTCAGAATTCCGAGGACGAGTCCACCGGCTATTGCGCCGAAGACAGAGCCGAGTCCGCCGATGGTGACAGCTATGAGCCCATCGTTGGTGAAGCTAGACATCGTAGAGAAGTCGAGCGAGGTGGTTGGAGCCATCACGGCGCCAGCGATGACACCGAGTGCAGTGGCAAGCGCAAATGCAAGAATGACCACTCTGTCAACAGAGATCCCCATCAATTTTGTCGCTGTGGGGTTTTCTGCAGAGGCGCGCAGGGACTGTCCGAACCGGGTTTTGAAAAGTAGCCAGTAGAGAAGGAGCACGGCTACTGCGGCAGTACCTATAATCCAGAAGTCCTGACTGACAATGTCGGCTCCGAAGATCGTGACCGGCTTGGCTCCAGAAAAGGCGTGCAGTGTGTACGGATTGCTTCCCCAAATTAGGTAAGCAATTCCCTGAAACGCTGTGAGCAGACCACCCATCATCATCAAAAGGCTGCTATGTGATACACGCTCCATCGCCGGCCGTACTAGAGCCCATGCGAGCAGGCTCATAATTCCGACCAACATCACAAGTGCGACAAGAAATGCGACACTCAAAGAAAGATGGGCATGCTGGGATAGGCTGAACATGATCAGCGCACCAGCCGTTACAAATGCTCCTTGGGCCAGGTTCAAGACCCTTGTCACGCTAAAGACCAGGCTAAAGCCAGCTGCCAAAAGCGCATAAATACATCCGGTTACAATTCCGCCAATAATGATATTGAGCGCTTCAGTCACGCTTTCATCCCCAAATCACTCCATAACCCTCGGGTCACACCGCCGAGTCCGTTCACTGTGTGGCTGCCTGTAATGCCATTCCATTTGTCAACGCCGCTGTCCGGCGAACATTGCTTTTCGACCGAGTATTTGCTTCGAAAAATCATCGAGTGGAATTTGCCTTTCCGACCCGATCTTGCGTAGTCATCTCTTTCCTGCTCCAACTCAGGTCTCTGAACGATTGCCATTTCATTTATAGACCTTGACTCTACTTGTACATGTCTGTCTGCTCTTTTGCCGGCCGTCTTCCCAACAGCCGAGAGACAGGCACTGCTGTGAAGGTAGGTTGACGAGCTAAAACGGATTTGTGAGTCTGGGTATGGAATAGAAAGAATGGATTCAGTCCCGAGCGGCACACCAATGCTAAGGTGACGTCTTTGCGCACGCCCCTTTTTGCTTCTCCGCTCATTTGACGGCCCCAATTCTGAGTTAAAGCCCCCCAATGTATACTGTTTCCTTTTCCTTTGTCTCAGATGACCTCGAAGGTCGATCCCACAAATATCGACTCAGTGATCTCAGCTGGACAGCATCGACACTTGCTCGTCGACAAGGCCGGTTCTTAGTTGCTGATCCGGCTTCTAATCTCTCCTAACAAATCGACCAGGCAGCTCTTTTCGCAGAACTCCCGAGACGGGTTGAACGGATACTAATAGGTGAATATCTTGATCGGTTAGCTGCTGACATTATTTAGATTCCGCTAATTTCCCTCAATGAAATTACTTTTTTGCTAGCACCCTCTGTGGTCGTAATCGTCAAATATTACACCTTAAGTATCAGTAAGTTTTCATATTCTATCTTCAATGTCGGCGAGGTCGCAGCCGCACTTCGAGGATGTGTTGTACGTATCTGTGCCATGAAAATGCTTCTGCTGAAATCCCTTCAGAATTGCGTTCCGAAGATGCTATTTTGAAGGCGACGCGCGAATCGGCGGGAGAATGAACGCTCCCATGTAAAGCGCTCGCAGCTAGCCGACAGTTTCAAAGACGGCAGCTATTCCCTGGCCACCGCCGATGCACATCGTTTCGAGTCCGTAGCGGCTATCTCGACGCTGCATCTCGTTCAACATCGTTGCAAGAATTCTGGCACCCGTAGCCCCGATGGGGTGTCCAAGGGAAATGCCGGATCCATTGACGTTCGTGCGTTCGAAATCCGCCTTGGTGAATTTCCATTCTGCAGTGACGGCCAGGACCTGGGATGCAAATGCCTCATTCAGCTCGATTAGGTCCATGTCTGAAAGTCTCAAGTCGACTCTTCCGAGCGCCTTCTCCGTCGCAGGTACCGGTCCAATTCCCATGGTTCTGGGGTCGACGCCGGCTACCGCCCAAGAGATGAGCTTTGCAAGCGGTGTGAGTCCGAGTTCGTGTGCCTTATCCATAGTTGTAACTATGCAGACTGCTGCGGCGTCATTTTGGCCGCTGGCATTTCCCGCTGTTACGGTGGCTTCGGGATCTACGCCAATCCTGATGGGGCGGAGCTTTGCAAGCTGCTCCAAGGTAGTGTCTGCTCGCGGATGTTCATCGGTGTCGACGGTGACTGTTTCGCCACGAGATTTCTTCACCTCTATTGGCACGATCTCATTAGCGAACCAACCTTCTATTTGGGCCCGTACCGCTCGCTGGTGTGAGTTATAAGCAAGTTCATCTTGTGCTTCTCTCGAGATCTTGTACTCGCGTCGAAGATTCTCTGCGGTCTCAATCATTCCTCCGGGAACCTCGAAAAAGCGACCGCCAGACGTCACCCTGCCTCTAGCGAGACGGTCGTGCATCATGACTCCGTCCCCTTTGATTCCTGTGCGGAGCCCCAGGACATAATGCTCCGCTTGAGACATGCTATCTGAGCCTCCAGCAAGAACCAGGTCCGCAGCGCCAGTCTGGACCTCCATGGCTGCAGTGATGATCGCCTGGAGTCCTGATCCGCACCTTCGGTCGACCTGAAAGCCAGGGACCGAGATTCCTAGCCCAGCATTTAGAGAGGCGATGCGTCCGAGGGCGGGTGCCTCACCGTTTGGGTAGCCCTGTCCAAATATCACATCGTCGATGTCTGAGGCGGTTATCCCTGTACGCTCGACCAGGGCAGAGATGACGGCTGCTGACATGTCCTGGACGCTAACCGTGCTGAGCACACCACCGAATCGCCCTACAGGTGTCCTCAACGGTGAACAAATGACAGCATCTCTCATAATTCCTCACAATCCGGTACATAAAAACCTGTCGTTCACAGAGATACCTTAATCCTACGGTGAAGCTACCGCCTTGGTGATATCTCTTCGAGCCTGCAGGTTAGAAATGTAGCGCTTTTGCCGGGCTTTGGCAAAACCACTAGGGAGCTGTAGGGCAGCGTTGCCTTTCCTCGGCCTTGTCAAATTGCTCGAGCTCTGCTTCGGTGGCTATCTTGGGCCGAACAGCCGGATTTAGAACTTATGATGTTTCTAAAAATCATCTTGCGTACGTTCATATAAAGAGATAAATAACATAGTCTGCCGCATTTCGCGCTCTTCAATCACGTCTGATTGATGGTTCCTGAAACGGGTTCGGAGTACGGCCACAATGGCGACGAGGTTCAAATTTGGCTGCAATCATTCCGCTAAGTGAAGCTATAGAAAGTCTTTTAAATAATGGCGACACCGTGGCGTTGGAAGGATTCACCCATCTCATTCCAATGTCTGCCGGTCATGAAATAATCAGACAGCACAAGTCGGACTTGACCGTAGTGCGCTTGACCCCTGACCTGATATCGGACCAGTTGATAGGCATGGGGTGTGTGTCCAAGTTGGTGTTTTCCTGGGGTGGAAATCCAGGAGTCGGATCTCTGCATCGGTTCAGGGATGCGGTGGAGCATGGTTGGCCAAAACCCCTTGAGATAGATGAACACAGTCACGCAGGATTGACCAATCGATTTGTCGCCGGGGCATCAGGCCTTCCTTTTGCCGTCATGCGCGGCTACCGCGGAACCGGCTTGGATGGGGTGACTCCTACCGTGCTCCCCATCACCTGCCCGTTCACCGGAGAGGAGTTGCGGGCGGTAGCAGCAGTGAATCCGGATCTCTCCGTCATACATGCCCAACGGGCTGACAGAAAAGGAAACGTTCAGCTCTGGGGGATAGTTGGAATTCAAAAGGAAGCTGTACTGGCCGGGAGGCGTTCACTTGTGACAGTTGAGGAGATCGTAGACGAACTCGATCCACGCCCTGGGGAGGTCGTACTTCCTACCTGGTTGATAACCGCTGTAGCTCTCTCCCCGCGTGGGTCGCACCCCTCTTATGCCGCCGGCTACTACCAGCGGGACAACGACTTCTACATCGCCTGGGATGCTATCAGCAGGGATAGGGAGACGTTTCTGGATTGGATGAGTGCGAACGTGCTCGATGGGACCTTCTAGGAATGCCGACATGGACCACATTGTGCTACATAGGCAAAAGGGGTGATAATGGGTTCCACGGATTCGTTTACCAGTGACGAGATGATGTCCATTGCAGCCGCACGTCAGTTGTCGAACAACCAAGTCTGTTTCATTGGGATCGGCCTTCCGTCGAAGGCAGCAAACTTGGCGCGAAGACTGCATGCTCCAGATCTTGTAATGATCTACGAAAGTGGCACTCTGGGTGCTAAGCCTTCTAGGCTTCCACTGTCAATCGGCGATGGCGATCTAGCGGAGACCGCTGACACCATAGTTTCAGTCCCAGAGATTTTCAACTACCTGTTGCAGCCAGGGCGGATCGACGTCGGTTTTCTCGGTGCGGCCCAGATTGACAGGCATGCGAATCTTAATTCAACCGTGATCGGGACTCATCGCAATCCCGTAGTACGACTTCCTGGTGCCGGAGGAGCTCCAGAGATTGCCGGAGCCTGCAAGAAGGTCATAGTCATGCTGCGTCAGTCGCCCAGAAGCTTTCTCAACGAGCTTCCGTTTGTAACCTCGGTTGGATTCGGCTCGGGGCCTGGCGACCGCGAAAAGTACGGACTTAAAGGCGCGGGACCGGTTATGGTCATAACTGACCTTGGCATGTTGGAGCCGGATCCAAAGACCAAGGAACTGGTTTTCACCCATATACATCCCAACATAGAGATTGAAAAGGTAATAGAATCAACAGGCTGGAACTTGCGAATTGCAGATCATTTAGAGGTCACAGAACCACCAACGGAAGAGGAATTGGAGGCCATCAGGTCGCTGGTTGCGGCCGGCGGATTACCTCTTGTGCGATGAGATGAAAGGATTGACCATGGCAAGCGGAATAATTCTCGCAAAGCCGCAAAGTGAAGAGGACCCTCCTTATCACTATCCTGCTTACAAGAGCACGGCATTGCGAGGGCCCAATAGGGCGCCCCTCGTTATTAGGCCGGGCGAGACGGAACTTCACTCGCCTGTCTTTGGAGAGGGCAGGATCCGTTCCAATGACAACGATTTGACGGCACAGCATGCTGGGGAGCCGATTGGTGAGAAGATCGTCGTCTCTGGAAGGCTAATGGATTCAAAGGGTCGCCCGATTCGCAACCAGCTTGTTGAGATCTGGCAGGCCAACTCCTGTGGGCGCTATGCCCACGCTCTTGATGATCATCCCGCACCGCTTGATCCGAACTTTACCGGTGGTGGGAGAACTCTAACCGATGGTGAAGGCAACTATCGCTTCACCACGATCAAACCTGCAGCATACCCGTGGGGAAACCATCCAAATGCTTGGCGGCCTGCGCACATCCACTTCTCCTTTTACGGGACTGCGTTCACTCAGCGACTCATCACCCAGATGTATTTCCCAGGGGATCCCCTGATTGAGTCGGACCCTATAGCAAATTCAATTCGCGATAAGAAGGTTTTGAACCGGCTGGTGTCGTCTTTTGACTGGGATCTTACAATACCTGGCACTGCACTGGGATACCGCTGGGACATCATTCTGGGCGGCCCGAACCCTACTCCGGAGGCGCTATGAGCACTTTAGACTTGGGGATCACTCCATCCCAGACGATTGGGCCTTTCTTTAGGTTCGGTACAGAGTGGATCGCAAATGAAGATCTTGTGGAGGAAGGCTCAATTGGAGCGATCATTTTAAAGGGCATGGTCTACGATGGAGCTGGTGAGCCTGTACCGGACGCAATGATCGAGATCTGGCAGGCGGATAAGAACGGCAAGTTTCCCCCAAATACCGTAGAGTCGTGGATGGGGTTTGCCAGACGTCTCACAGACTCCAGTGGAACCTACACGGTAAGGACTATAAAGCCGGGGCAGGTTCCTGCGTCGTCGGGTGAGATGCAGGCTCCACATATCTTCATGGTCGTGTTTGCACGCGGGCTTTTGAAGCCGGTGTTCACCAGGGTCTATTTTGGGGACGAGAGCCTATCGAACGCAAATGACCCCCTGCTGACCGCCATCGATGATGAATCAGCCCGATCAACCTTGCTTGCCGTTTTAGAAGGCGATGGTTCCTATAGATTCGATGTTCGCCTTCAGGATTCGCCAAAGGGTCAGCAGACGCAATTCTTCTTATTCGACGAGTAGGCCTTACACAACTTTCGGGGGGCTGAAAATAAGCATGCAAGGGGCTGAGGGGCTGTTCGAGCCCATGTTCATCTCTGATGAGATGGCGCCGGTGACGTCGGCTCAAAATTGGGTTCAAAAGATGGTCGAGTTCGAAGGTGCTCTGGCCACAGCCCAGGGAGAGCTTGGGTTGATTCCAATTGATGCCGCAAAGGAGATCGCCGCACTGGCTGTCTCTCACAATCTCGACCCTACTGAACTGGGTGTCAAGGCTCGAGCGAGTGCAACGCCTGTAATTGCTCTGGTCAAAGGCCTTGGCGACCGGCTCTCAGATGCCTCACGCCCTTGGATCCACTATGGAGCCACCAGTCAAGATGTCCTCGATACGGCGACAATGATGGTTGCCAAGGAGGCTCTTCAGCTTATCTTTGGGGAGTTGTTGAGCATTGGTTCTTCTCTGGCGTCAATCGGCGCGAGGCATCGGAACACCCCGATGGTTGCACGTACCTTGTTTCAGCATGCACTGCCAACCACTTTTGGTCTCAAGGCCGCTAATTGGCTTGAAGGCGTTGTTTCGGCTGGGGTTTCGCTAGAAAGGTTTTATTGGGAAGAGTTGGCGATACAGTTCGGCGGAGCGGGGGGAACGCTGGCCGCGCTTGGAGACTCAGGCGTGGAGGTCGGCAGAAGGGTTGCCGCGATCGTGGGACTTTCTTTTCCGGGGCTGCCGTGGCATGCCCAACGGGCACGGATCGCCCAACTGGGTGGATCCTTGTCCCTAGTTATCGGCTCTCTTGCAAAGATGTCCTTCGACATAGCCTTAGCTGGTCAAGCGGAGGTAGGGGAACTTTCCGAGGAGCAGGGTGTCGGAGGGGGTTCATCTGCCCTACCTCAGAAGGTAAATCCAGTCGGGCCAATAGTGGTGAATGCTTGTTTTAGGAGAATGCAGGGGCTTCTCCCGGTTCTCTATGGATGCATGCTCGCGGAGAACGAGCGAGGAGCGGGAGAATGGCCGGCGGAATGGGAGACGATTCGCGACCTTTTGAACATTACCGCTACGAGCGCGCAGCGCTCGGCAATGACTTTGGCAAACCTTGTCATTGATGAAGGCAAAATGCTTGACAATCTGAAACTGAGCCGCGGCAACGTGATGTCAGAGAGGGTGCTTACGAAACTGAGTATGAAATTGGGAAGGATTGCTGCTTATGATCTTGTGCGAGAGGCCGCCAATCGCAGCACCCTAAACCAAAGCACTTTGCACGAGGAACTGACAAAGCTTGAGGCATTTCGTGACAGTTTCAGTGCAGATGAGGCACTTGAACTTTTTGATCCGCTCACCTATCTGGGTTCGGCACAGACTTTCATAAACAACGCGCTTGAAAGATGGCAGGTTGCACTGCCTGGTTGGAGGCGAATCGCCATGGACGAAAAGGCTTGATGGGACCGATACAAATGGAATCAAAAAATCTAAATGTCAACGGAGTAAATTTCCGTGTGCGCATAGATGGACCTGAGGGCTCCCCGTGGTTGCTGATGCTCAACTCGCTTTCTACTACCTATGAGATGTGGGACGAGCAGATCCCAAGCCTCACAGGGCATTTTCGCGTGCTTCGATACGATCAGAGGGGCCATGGTGGGACAGATACTCCCGATGGACCATACTCTATAGATGACCTAGGCAGGGATGTACTTGCGCTTTTAGATGCTGTTGGAGCAGACAAGGCGTCACTTTGTGGCCTTTCCCTTGGGGGCATGATCTCGATGTGGGTAGCGGCAAACGCACCTGAGCGTGTCGACAAGTTGGCGATTGCGTGCACCTCTGCAAATTTTGCGCCGCGAGAGTTTTGGGAAGATCGTGCAGCCTCAGTGCGGTCCAATGGTGTCTCCGGTCTTTATGAGAGCCTGTTAGAACGTTGGTTTACTTCCGAGATCGACTCGAGAAACCCTTGGGCAAAGGGGCTCATCAAGTCAATGCTGAACTCCTGTGATCCCGAGGGATATGCCCTTATATGCGAGGCTCTTGGTAGGGCGGACATTCGTGGAGAACTGTCGAAGATATCCGCTCCGACCCTTGTCGTAGCGGGAGCACTAGATCCAGCCTCGCCACCTTCAACCGCATTCTCTATATTTGATTCGATTCAAAGTGCGTCTTTCGTTGTGATTCCTAATGCATCACATCTTGCAAATCTCGAGCAGCCGGATCTCTTCATCGATGCCATAATCGAGCATCTAGTGGGCTCTTCCAAGAGCCGAGGGATGAGGGTCAGGACGGAGGTCTTGGGGAGCCGGCATGTCGCAGAGGCCAATGCGAGAAAGACCGAGTTCACCGCTCCGTTTCAGGATTTCATATCTCGATATGCCTGGGGAGAGATATGGACGAGACCAGGCCTTGACCGTCGGTCGAAGAGCATCGTGACATTGGCGATTCTCGTTTCGCTAGGACACCTCAACGAGCTCTCGTTTCACATCCCTGCTGCACTTCGAAACGGTCTGACTCGTGAGGAGATAATGGAGGTATTGATTCAGTGTGGCGTCTACGCGGGAGTACCTGCAGCAAATTCCGCGTTCGCAAAGGCAAACGAGATACTTGAATCGCTTGATTAGCAAGCAAGTCAAATAGGAGGTCATGTCAGATGAGTCCCGAAACAAAGCAGTTGGAGTATTATTCGGAGCGGGAAAAGATCGCTCTGGCCTGTCGCATAATGGCGATGGAAGGGATCGTCGAAGCCACGCTGGGCCACATTTCATTGCGAGTCGGTGAGGATCTCATGCTCATTCGAAGTCGCGGGCCGCAGGATGCCGGGCTGTTCTTCGCGACTCCAGAAGAGATCTGTCTTTTCGATTTCTCTGGCAATCCTAAAGAGGCAGACCGCGGATTTACCAAGCCGGTCGAGTTGGCACTCCATGGAGAGACTCTGAGAAAGCGGCCCGAGGTCAACGCCGTTCTGCATGCCCATCCGCCGGCCGTGCTCGTATCGGCACTTTCCAATCTCGAACTCATTCCCTGCTTTGGAGCATTCAACATTCCAGCAGCTCAGCTTGCTGCAAGCGGCATACCTGTGTTTCCACGTTCGGTCCTGATCTCCACTCCTGAGCTCGCGCTTGACATGCTCGACTCACTCGGGGATCACAAGGCCTGCGTGCTCAGAGGACACGGAATCACCGTCGTGGGCGAGACCGTTGAACAGGCCTTGGTACGTGCGCTGAATCTAAACATCATTGCAAAGATTACTTTGGAGGTCGCTCAGGCTGGCGGTAAGACCGAGCCCGTCCCCCAGCAGGACTTGGATCTTCTTCCCGATTTGGGAGAAAGTTTCAACGATCTTGGCGGCTGGCGCTACTACCTGGCAAAGCTTCGCAGGGCCGGATTCGACAAGTGGTAGGTCTCAAGGGATGAGAGAAAAGTTTCGGAGAAAGCCCTCACACCAAGGATTATCCACAGAAAGGTGCTACAAATGAGTTCAGATACCGAAGAGTTGAGCTATTACACCCAGAGGCAGAAAATTGCTACCGCCTGTCGAATCATGGCTATGGAAGGAATAGTTCATGGGACCCTCGGCCACATATCCATGCGGATCAACGAGGAGTTGATGCTTATAAGAGGCCGCGGAAAGGAAGATAGCGGGCTTTTCTTCACGACTCCTGAGGAGATCTGCCTTTTTGACTTTTCTGGTGAAAGGGCAGAGAGCAGCAGAGGCTACTCCGGACCCGTGGAGCTTCCTTTGCACGGAGAGACCTTGCGCAGTCGCGGTGATGTCAACGTGGTGATCCATGCTCACCCACCAGCAGTACTGGCTGCGACCTTGGCGAATCTTGATCTGGTCCCCTGCTTCGGATCGTTCAACATTCCCGCCAATCAGATCGCGTCGGAAGGGATTCCCATCTACCCTCGCTCGATCCTGATCTCAACAAGAGAGATCGCCGAAGAGATGTTGGCAACTATGGGAAATCACCGTGCCTGCATTCTTAAAGGTCACGGAATCACCGTCGTAGGTCACTCGATAGAATCGGCGCTCCTTAGCGCCCTTAACGTGAATACTCTGGCACAGGTTGCCCTTGAGATTGCCAAGACCGGATCTCGAGCGACGCCAATTCCTCCTGAGGACCAGGCTTTGGTGCCCCAGCAGAGCAAGTTCAGCCCGGATGCAGGATGGAAGTTCTACCAGGCCAAGCTTAGGCGCTATGGCTTCGATGCCTAGAGGCCGCCGATCCCTGTGGAATTGACGATCTTCATAAGGCGCCGCTCAGGCAGGTGAGCGGCTTCTCTGGAATACGCCCTTTGCAGCGAAGATGGGAAGGCCTAGCGTTCCACCCACTATTATCAGAGCAGCGGTCATACCTAGTGGACCTAGCAACATTGCAGTGAAGAACGGGGCAACCAACAGAGCTCCGGCACGAAAGCTACCAGCTATAGCCACCGCATCTCCTTTCTGCTGGGGCGAGACGCCGTTAGCCGCCATAACCGGTCCCAGGGTTTGGAGCAGCCCTGCTCCGATGCCACCCACGGCCAGCAGCACTACACTAATCGTCACTGATTTTGCGGTAAGCCCGACTAGCGCGGTTCCTGCGGCTGCTGTAATTACTCCAACCGCAAACACCTTGATCTGTCTAAATCTACTTAGCAAGCCCATGATTCCGGCACCAGCGATGCTGGCAGCATTTGCAACGGCTACCAGAACCCCTACCAAGAAGTAGCTTTCACCTACGGATCTGAGGACAACCGGAACGTAAGAGTTCAAGATCCCACGCCAAGAGCCGGCCGTAAGCCCTGCCCATGAGCCGATTCTGACCTCGTGCTGGCTCCAGATCTCACGTTTGACTCTCTTGCCCTCTTTGGTGAAGGGCGCTTCTTTGACTAGCATTAATGCTGGAAAGGCTGCTAATACCGCTATTATGCCGGCGACAAGGAGCGCCGTGGAGAGGGAGTATCGCGCCAGATATCCAGCCAATATAGGACCTGCCAACAAACCACCGCTGGAGAGCAAGTTGACCGCCGCCATACGTCCAACGGATGGCCCTTCTTGTCGAACCACATGGGTCGTGGCTGCGGTCCAGAAGGTGCCTCGAGCAAAGCCTTGGATCAGCTCCGAAGCCACAAATACCAACACATAAGCTGACCAGGCCACCAGCAGACCCGATACTGCCATGGCGAGGCAGGCAGCAGAGACTAGCACCTTATCGCTCACGTGCCGCATTGCGGATGCAGATGACATCCGCGCAACCAGCTGCGTCACGGCCGAGAGGGCTGTGAGTATTCCGATGTCTGGCTTCGAATAGCCCGCCGCGAGAGCTAATAGCGGGAGCAAAACTGCTTGAATTCCCATTGAAAGCGAATACACCAAAGCAGTGAAAGAGAGGATGCTGTTGTCTCGGCTGACCGATGTGTACGTATTTCCTACCACTATGCTTCGTCTCTCTGCATACTCTTCTGTCTGTCCAATTCGGTTGTCTGTGTTTTAGCCAACACCTATCTCAACTTGCCCAAAAGTCCCTTGCGATTACAGCCGGTTCGACTCGGTTTTCAATCTGGCAGTCTGGCGAGCCCGGATATACAGTATTCCTTGTGATTCGTTTGTAGGGTGATCGTGCTGTCTGCGCGATAGCTCAGATCCCTTTGACGAAGATACTTGCTCTTGTAGCCAAGGGCCAACTTCGTTCCGATTGACCTTGTTTGAGGATGCCAAACATGTGTTAAAGTAAAGGATTCAGTTGGCGAATCCGTATACATGAGCAGGTGAGGTGCCATGAGCCAACGCGCTTTGGCGAAAATTCCATGGACCTGCCAGCCCTTTACTGGTGTTCGATATCTCGACCTCCGTTTCTGTCAACAACTGCAACGAACTATTAGACGCCGTCGCACCGCTGCACTTTACCGATCGCTAAAACAGATCTTTTGAAGACACAATTAAATTCAGCACTAATACCATCCGGGAGCTGTCACCGCTTGGAAAAACCCCATCGGGAACACCGTTAGAAGTCCAGAGTGTCCTATCGGCATCGTCCCGCAAATATGCGTGGGCACATAGGGCATCCAACGGCACCGGCCCGACGCTAAATTCTTGACGTCGGCCCAACAGACCTGGGATCATGGCGACGCATGCCTCGCGAAGTTGCTGATTTTTTAAGACTTCGTTCGCTAGACAGCTTATCGTACTGCTGTCCATCTTGGAGACTGCAACCGCAACATCGTCCCCGGTTTTCATGATCACCAAGGCTAGAGAAGATCTGAAAGAGAGCGTCTCTAAATGGCTGCGCCAAGACATTCATTAACTGCCAAATTCGCAATGGACCCGCAGGCCTGTGCTTCTGGTGGCGGATCCTACTCATATTTTGTCCACTTCCGAGATCTTCAGGGGCGATCACTTGCTGGCG
>JAJYVK010000011.1 GCA_021792075.1 Actinomycetes bacterium
CTCGATATTCTCGGTTGTTAGTACCCCAAATATCGTGGGAATTCCCGATTCCAATGCGACCTGTGACACTCCTGCCGAGCAAGCATTTACAACCACCTCATAATGAGTTGTAGCCCCCCGAATCACTGACCCAAGACAAATGATCGCGTTGTACTTTCCAGTCTCAGCCAGCCATTTTGCCGCCAAAGGTATCTCCATGGCTCCCGGCACTCGAACAAGCTGCACATTCTCCTCAGATGCGCCATGAGATCTCAGTCCGGCCTTCACACCCTCTATGAGCTCTCTTGTAATGAAATCGTTGTAGCGGGAGGCCACTAGGACGTACAGGTCTGACCCAGAAATTGCAAGTGGGTCAGGCTGCGACGCAACTTCAGCTTCACCCCGAGCAAACATTTCGCGGACCTTTCCTAGACGCCTGAAAAATTACTCTTGACTAGCCTAATCGTCCAAGCCATCCAGAAGGTGACCCATGCGCTCCCTTTTGGTCCGCAGGTAATTGATGTTCTCAGGATTGACTGACGGGGGAAGTTTCACCCTCTCCACTATGTTCAGACCGAATCCCTCGAGTCCTCCGTACTTGGCGGGATTGTTCGTGATCAGGCGCGTCTCGGTAATTCCAAGATCTACCAGCATCTGGGCACCGATTCCATACTCCCGTGAATCCACCGGCAAACCTAGCTCAAGATTGGCGTCGACGGTATCGCGTCCCTGCTCCTGAAGATTGTAAGCGCGAACCTTGTGTGCGATCCCTATACCCCGCCCCTCGTGGCCGCGTAGATAGATGACTACGCCAGCGCCCTCCTTCGCGATCATCTGAAGAGCCGCGTCAAGCTGAGGTCCGCAGTCACATCTCAGAGAGCCGAATACATCTCCTGTGAGACACTCCGAATGAACCCTCACCAAAACAGGTGAGCCGTCGTCGATCTTTCCCATAGTCAGAGCCAGATGGTTTTCTCCATCGAGGACCGACTCGTAGACTGTGCAGGTAAAATCCCCGTAAACAGTTGGAATCCTAGCTGTGGCCCCCTCAACCCGCCGGATGAGCTTGTCCTTCTGCCGACGGTATCGCACCAAGTCGGCAATTGAAACCATCACCAGGTTGTACTTCTCGCTGAAACCTTTGAGTTCCTCGAAGCGTGCCATCTGAGATTTGTCTTCGGTAACAATCTCGCAAAGGACTCCAGCCGCCTCAAGTCCCGCGGCCATAGCCAGATCGACAGATGCTTCGGTATGACCCGCCCGTTTAAGGACGCCTCCTTCCCGATACCGGAGCGGAAAGATGTGTCCGGGTCGCACGAAATCGCTGGCCCTGAAGTTCCTATCCGAAAGTGCCCTTATCGTCGCAGATCTATCCTGGGCTGATATTCCAGTAGTCGTGCCGTGTCTGTAGTCCACACTCACGGTAAATGCAGTCCTTTGAGACTCGGTATTGTTGACGACCATGAGAGGTAGTTCTAGTTCGTCAAGCCGATCACCCTTTACGGCCACGCAAATCAAACCGGAAGTATGTTTTATGAAGAACGAAATAGCCTCTGGTGTCGCATACTGCGCAGCCATGATTAGATCGCCTTCGTTCTCACGATCCTCATCGTCGACCACGACAACCATCTCGCCGCGACTAATCGCCGCTATGGCCTCCTCGATGGTTCCAAGTCCCACTGTCATCATCCCTGTCTAGTCAGTAAAATCTGTCTCCGCGTGTCCAGGCATCTCAAGCGTGTGCATACGTTCAACATACTTAGCAACGATGTCAAACTCCAAATTGACCCTGTCACCGACTACTCTTACTCCCAGTGTAGTCACCGAGGCGGTATGTGGAATGAGCGATACCGTGGCCGAGTCGGGACCGACCGCGACAACGGTCAGGGAAACGCCGTCAATAGCGATCGAACCCTTTTCAACAACATATTTCGCGTACTTGGGATCAAAGCCGACTATCAAGTCTGGTGCCGGCTGTCTCACAATTCCTACGGTATCAACATGCCCTTGGACTATATGTCCCCCCAGCCTATCCGACAGCTTTACCGGCCTCTCGAAATTAACTAGATCTCCTGGCGCTAGATATCCGAGATTGGTACGGGCAAGAGTTTCGGGAATCACATTTGCAGTCCAGCTCTCACTTTCAAAGGCGACGACGGTCAAACAACAACCATTCACCGCGATCGACTCCCCCATTTCAAAGAGAGAGGGATTGCCAGGCCAGCTGAAGGTAAACCTGTCTTCATCCCTTGACTTCAAAGAGCCAAGTCCCTCCACCAAACCAGTAAACATCTAATGCCTCCGTAAATTAAAGATCAGCTTAGGCCGACGTCAGAGAGACTGTATCAATCTGGATGCCCGTTGGGACCAGGCCACGATCTCGATATCATTTCCAAGGGATGCTACGCTCTTGGACTCCAGCCTGGTCAAATCCGCGATTGTCGCGGCACCCGAACCGGAGAAGGCCGACCTGCCATCCTCACCGCCATGGATTGCTGGAGCGATGTGAAAGACGTACTGGTCAATGAGGTCGGCGTCAAAAAAGCTCTTTGCCAAAGCAGCCCCACCCTCTAGCAGGACCTGAATGACCTCTCCGTGGGCAAGCGAGTCTAAGAACTCCTGGGGTGATCCCAGAAACTCCTCCGCAGGTAGCACGTTGGCACCTGAGGGAATGTGACCGAAAATTATCCGGCGTGGTGTCCTAACAATGCCCGTCGTCCGAACCCTCAATTGCGGGTTGTCGATTCTCACTGTGTTGGCGCCGACTGCAATCACATCAGACTCGGCACGAAGCTCCTGAACGCGCGCTCTAGCGATCTCACCGGTAATCCAGTTCGAGCTGCCATCATTTGCGGCTGTCCGGCCATCCAAAGTGACAGCCAGCTTAAGAACTACCCAGGGAATGCCAGTCGCCCTCTGCTTGAGGTATGGAGCCAGCTGATTCTTGACTTGATCCTTGGCTATACCCTCGATTACCTCGACTCCGTGGCTCCTGAGATAATCGATCCCGCCACCTCTGACCCTCCTGTCCGGATCCACAAGTGCAATTACAACGCGCTTGACTCCCGCCTGGACTATCGCATTAACGCAGGGGGGCGTCTTTCCGTGATGAGAACACGGCTCCAAAGTCACGTAAAGGGTCGAACCTTTTGCGGCCGGGCCTGCCCTTTCCAAAGCGGCAATCTCGGCGTGAAAGCTACCCGGACTCTGAGTATGTCCAACTACAATGCCGTTCTTCGTCTCGAGTACCGCTCCAACCCAAGGATTTGGAGGAGAAAGCAAGCGTGCTTTTTGAGCTTCCTCGACAGCTAAGAGCATGCGCTCTTCAAAGTGGTCCTTCGAGGACTTTGCTTCCACTACCGCTCCTGCTTAACACTCTCATGGCTGGTGGAAGCACTGGCAAGGAGCTCAAGTGCGTGGGGAACAACGTCCAACACAGCAGAGACCGTTTCTTTGGCTCCACTCGGTGAACCTGGCGTGTTGATTATCAGTGCAGTACCTCTTGTCCCAGCCACGGCCCTCGAAAGTCTCCCTAGGGGCGAAACCAAGCGGGAGGCCTCGGCAAGCCCTGGCGCCTCCCTGTCCAGCACTGCCTTTGTACCTTCAGGCGTCAGATCTCGCGGCCCGAACCCAGTTCCACCGGTAGAAACTACCAGCCCAGCAAAACCTTCCGAAAGCGATATCAATGCCCGCGATACACTTTCAATGCCATCCTCAGTCACGCGCCGCTCCACGACTTTGAAGCCTGCTTGCGTAAGTACCTCCTCAAGAACCTGGCCAGAACGATCCTCTCTTGTTCCCGCCATTACCCCATCAGAAACCGTCAATATCTTCGCCAAAAGCTCCATCAATCACCCTCCCGGCCGGCCAGGACGGCAGTCTCCTTCAGATCTATGATCGCCTGGGCGGGATCGGGCTTACCGAATACGGCCGATCCCGCCACAAAGAGTTCGGCGCCTGCACGGCGAGCAGATCCGATAGTCTCGGTGGATATACCACCGTCTATCTCAAGAATGGTCTGAGCCCCACTGGAGTCGATCAGCTCTCTGGCCCGACGCAGCGGCTTCAGGACCTCAGGGATAAACGCCTGACCGGGAAAACCAGGAAAGACGCTCATTATCAGCAGCAGATCCAGATGAGGAATGTACTGCGAATAATGCTCGAACTCGGCGTCAGGATTGACCGCCATACCTGCTTTCATACCAAGATCATGTGCCATTTGAATCAGCTCTGCGGTACGCCCGACCTCGAAGTGAAACGAGACCGAATCGGCCCCCGCCTTTGCGAAGTCAGGAAGATAATCCCATGGATCGGTGATCATGAGATGGCAGTCCAGAATGCTCTTCGTATGTCTTCTAAGCGACGCCACAACCGGAGCGCCAATAGTAAGGTTTGGGACGAAGTGGCCATCCATTACATCTACGTGAATCCACGAGGTCTCGGGTTCAACCGCATGTATCGCATCGCCAAGATAGGCGAAGTCTGCTGAAAGTATCGAAGGCGCGATCTCTAACACAGCTAAATCCTACTCACGAGAACGTGTCGTCGATGAGAAGTTGCCAGATAAATCAGATAAAGCGTAGATCCTCTAGATGCTTCATCCCGTGCATCCATTCCTTGGCTTCCATTCGCCGCTTGTTTTCAGGCTGCACAAGGCGCAACTCGATTACGCCATCGCCCGTCCCTGCATGAATCCCTGATATCCTGCCTGGGCCTAGGTCGGCCTCTCCATTTGATATCTTCACAGCCGAAATAATTTTGAACCGCGAGGCATCCAGCGTGGTCCAAGCCCTTCCCAGCCTCACCTTCCTCAGTATTTCTGAGCTTGACGCAGACCAATTTATCCGCAGGTCATCAGCGGTCAACTTATGGGCATATGTAGGCTCGCCGACCTGTTCAACCGGTGATTTGAACGCTTCTTCAGCGAGAGACAGCTCCGCGCCAAGTGCCTCATTGGCCAGCTTGCTCAGCTCCCCAGCCAGCTCTTCAAGAGTTATCTCGTCATTTAGTGGCATGCGCCTGACTTGAAATATCGGCCCGGCATCAAGCTCTTTCACAAGTTTCATCACGCATACGCCGGTTTCACTGTCTCCTGCGAGGATCGCTCTCTCCATTGGTGCAGCTCCGCGCCAACGAGGAAGCAACGAGAAATGCAGGTTGACGAAAAGCCCCTTATTCAAAAGGGTATCGGAGATCAGCCGACCATAAGCCACCACAACGGCCAAGTCGAAATCTATCTCGAGAAGAGCACGCGGGTCGTGTTCGACTCTAAGCCCGAGTTCTTCAGCCAATTCCTTGACAGGCGACGGAGTCAAGCGGGAGCCACGCCCCCGCTTCTTGTCTGCACCCGTCACCACAATCGGAACCTCATACCCGCTTTCAACGATAAAGCGCAGGGTCGATCTTGAAATTCCTGGAGTCCCAAGGAATGCAATCTTTTTGATCACAAGACAAACCTAGAGTTCGACAAAGCTATCCCCTGCCGAGCAACTTTCGCTGGGCCCTTTCCTGATCTGGGTTCAGGGTCCGCGAGCGGAGAGTCTTCATCGCTTGCTTGTATTGGTCGGGATCCAATCTCTCGATCAATAGAACTCCATCAAGATGGTCGATCTCATGCTGAAATACCCTGCCAAGCAGCTCTGATCCTTCTATCTGGATCTCGTTCCCGTCGAGATCGAGACCCTCGAGTAGGACGTGGTTCGGCCTCGTGATGGGCCAATAAAGTCCAGGAACCGAAAGACAGCCTTCCTCGTATGTAAATTCCCCACTAGATTCGGTGATCCGTCCATTCAGCACCACAGACGCACCATCACCAATGTCATAGACGAATATTCTCTTTTGAACACCGACCTGTGACGCAGCCAGCCCCACCCCCGGTGCCTCATGCATAGTCTCAATCATGTCCTCGACCAGACGAATTATCGACTCGTCAATGTTTTGAACATCTGAGGTCACCTGACGCAACACCGGATCGCCATATGTCCTAATTGGATACGTTGCCACATAGATCATCATACGCGAAATAGAGGGTCTTCAGATTCCACATCCAAACCAAAGGGCAATCAAGCTCCCATGACGAGCACCTTTGTTAAAGTAGAATCGCATCGAGGATAACATAAATTTAAGCTCTAATGGTTTAAGCCTGTCTCGTAAAGGTGGACGGAGAGTGGACGAACATGTAAGCAGAGCTATGTGGCGACTGTACGAACCGATTCATTCCGTGGTCTACTTCGACCAGGACGCACCCAACCGATATAGAGCTGTCGGCCTAAAAGGCGGCTGGATGAGTTACTTCGCGTCTCGATCCGCGGCACTTGGAACTCCTAGCGCAGAGGTGGTAGAAGCGCTCTTTTACCACTTTGCGCCTGCCCTTGTAAAGCGCGCCATACCGACTTCATGGGAACTTGCAAAACCCGACGAGATACTCAAGGTCCGCCACGAGATTGCGTTTGATGCCATCAGAAACGGCGTCGGATCAACCCTTGACAAAAATGAAATGGCTCAGCTTGCAAAGGAGCTGCTTGAAGCTGCAATATCCTTGCCGATCAGCGGCAGAGTGCTGTACGCCGCACATCTCAACGTCGACTGGGGGCAGTCAAGCGAACAGCTGTTGTTCGGAGCTGCCACACTTCTGCGTGAACACCGGGGCGACACTCATAACGCCGCCCTTGCCGCCCAAGGCATCGATGGAGTGCAGTCTCATCTTCTCCAAATAGCAGCTGGTGCGGTAACCCATGACGTCATCTTTCCAACACGTGGATGGTCGGTCGAAGCATGGAATGAGGGTTTTCACAAGCTCCTCTCAGCCGGGATCCTTTCCGGCTACAGCACGCCGCAGAATCCAATCCTGACAGAACTCGGTCAGAGTGTGAAACATCGGATCGAGACCCAGACAGACCAAAACTCCAATCCATGGACCTCGATGGAGTCATCGAGACTAATAAGACTTCGAGATCGACTGGCAATTGTATCCATGCAAGTCAAGAAATACGTCGGCTTCCCTGTCAACAACCCGATCGGTGTTTAGACCGAGACCGTGGAAAATCGTACTCCAGTCATAGAGACCTTCGATCTAAGCTCAGCCAAGATCCCCAAAATCTCATCAAGTGAGCGGCTTCGCAGATCAAAGACCCCCTCTCTAACTGGAATCACCTCAACCACATCGCGATCGTTGATGCCCGAACGCGCGATCCAATCAGCCGACCTCGGTCCAAAGCAGCGCACGATCGCACCGAACGGTGGCAGACCGAGCCGTTTCCGCATCAACGCCTCTTCACTTATGAAACGACGAGGATCTCCATCAACAGCTGCCTTGATAACAGGATTTTTGACGTCTCTGGTCTGTATGTAGATAGGCACGCAGCCGGTATTAGCAATTCTTGGCGGCACAAGCCGCGCCGCCCTTGCAAGAAGGGAGAACGCAACTTCTCTTGCGGCAAGCGATGGCGCATACAGATAATGATCGAAATCGGCAATTACCACCATCTTGGCCGATCGAAAACGTGAAAACACCGCCTCGGTGCCCAAAGTGACGGAGTGTACCCCCTCCAGGCTCAACGCGCTTGTCGCTTTAACTTCACTCACCGACTTCCCCACAGCCGCTTCAAGCAAAGCCCGAAATCGTTCTATGCCGAACGTGACCACCTTGAGCGACGTAGACATGCAGCTCGTGCAGATAACAGGGTATTCCCGTTTGCATCTTGGACAGCTCAATGCCGTAATCAGCAGATTCTCTTTGACCTGCCTATTAATTTCTGCGCGGCTGCTGAGCACTCGGTGACGGTAGCTGGGAACATCCTGCATCAAAATTGTCGAGCACTCGGTGCAGCTGACGACTTGATTGCACCTCTGACAAACCAAGGTCCTCGCTCCTCCGAGCCTGTTGTATAAAACGATGACACCGTCGTAATCTATTAGTCCCTCTGCAGTCATCGCGGGCGGCCTCACTCCGAGTCTCAAGCCTGAATTTATCTGCGCAACAAGATCCGACGAGAGCAGCGGATTAGCACCAGTCGTCTCCGAAATATTCCCAACCAGCACCTTCGGCCAGCCCGATCTCTCCTCAGAGCGAGAAAGAGCCATCGTCTTAGAGCCGCGCATCATGTCGACGGTTGGCGCCGATGACAGGAACAGAGCCTTCTGGCCTTTGCCCACGCGCGCACGGGCCACCACGTAGCTGCTCCAGACCGGCGCGGATGTCTCGTTATGGGCTGGATCATCTGCATCGACCACAATCACTTCGCTCAGGTTGGAAACTGAAGCAAAGGCTGCGTTTCTTGCACCAATCACCACCTGAGCATACTCAAGAGCAGCTTCAAACTCCTCTGGGAACAACGCCACCCTGTAACCGCTACTGGCTAGGCGGCTTGCCAAAAAGCTGACGACCGCCTGTGACGGACAGACAACAATGACCTGCCCTTTGAATTGGGTTGGATCACCCAAGTGATTGAGAATCCAGTTGTACCTGGAGTGACCCGGAGGAATTCGAACAACAGTCGACTCTCCCCGCTCATGAGTGAACTTCTGCTCGCAGCTCTTGAAGTCCAACTCACCACCTGGCCTTGAAGCAACCCTCTTTTTCGGACTTGCATGGGTCAGGAAATTCACCGGTGAGCCGATGAAACGCCACGCAGCCCACTTGCAGAGCGCAATTGCCTCAGGATTGGGCCCTCCGCCGAGCAAGCGAAAAACTGGTGAAAGCTCAAAGCCAAGAGCTTCAATATCCTCCGCTGTGAGCTCTTCGAGTCCCACGACCCATCCTCTCACCCTTGAGTTGCCCAGCGGTACCGAAACGTAACTGCCGATCCCAATCCTTGTCTGGAACCTCTTTGGGAGGCTGTAGGTGAAAACCCTGGACAGACCCACGGAATCAATAAGGACCTCGGCCACTTTCGTTAACGCTGGAGGTCGCCCGCCCGCCGACGCCATGCGCCCTCCTATCGAGGTGTCGTCACAGACCCAGTGCTTGCTTAAGCTCAGGGAGCTTGCTGGTCTCCTCCCAGGTAAAGCCCTTATCAGACCTGCCAAAATGCCCGTAGGCAGCTGTCCTCCTATAGATAGGACGCCGAAGATCGAGTTCTCTTATTATTGCCAGCGGTCTAAGGTCAAAGACATCATCAACAGCTTTGGCTATTGCCTCTGGGCTGAGTTTCTCGGTCCCGAATGTTTCCACCATTATCGACACCGGCCTAGCGACGCCAATGGCATATGCGACTTGGATCTCGCACTTGTCGGCTGCTCCAGAAGCGACAATATGCTTTGCGACCCATCTGGCCGCGTACGCCCCGGACCGGTCAACCTTTGACGGATCCTTGCCGGAAAATGCCCCGCCTCCATGCCGAGCCATACCGCCGTATGTATCCACGATAATCTTTCTACCCGTCAGACCCGTGTCAGCATGGGGCCCTCCAAGCTCGAAACGACCGGTGGGATTTGCCAGGATGGTCATCTTGGAGATGTCAAGGTCCTTTGGAATCATCGGCATTATGACCGACTCGGTGAGATCGGGAAGAAGTAGCGTCCTTAGATCGATCCCGGGTTGATGCTGGGTGGACACTAACACGGTTTGCAGAGCAACGGGACGTCCCTTGTCATACTCGATCGTGACCTGTGTCTTGCCATCGGGCCGAAGATAGGGCAAGATATTGGCTCTGCGAACCTCTGACAACCTCTGCGCAAGCCGGTGTGCCAGCCAGATCGGCAAGGGCATAAGGTCCTCGGTCTCGTTGCATGCGTACCCGAACATCATTCCCTGATCACCGGCTCCCAAAAGATCTAGTTCGTTGGAACCTTTGATGCCAGTCCGGATCTCATAAGCCTCTGATACGCCGGAATAGATATCTGCTGACTGCTCATCGATCGAAACGATCACGCCACAGGTATTTCCATCAAATCCGAACGACTCACGGTCGTAACCTATTTCGCAAATCGTCTTGCGGACCAGCCGTGGAATATCAACATATGAACTGGTGGTGATCTCTCCGGCCACCACCACCAAGCCAGTGGTCAAAAGGGTCTCGCATGCAACCCTGCCGTTGGGATCCTGTAAGAGAATCGCATCTAGAACAGCGTCTGAGATCTGATCAGCCATCTTGTCGGGATGGCCTTCAGTCACGGATTCCGAGGTAAAAGAATATCTCACCAATAGATCCCTTCTAATTCTTGCGGACTAAAGCTAAACTGTCCAGACACCTTTTTTCTGTGCCCATTCTGCCACGAAACTCAAAACCTTTTTGGCGATATCTTTCTTGTCCGCCAATTCGAGAGCCATGGCTGAGTCGTCATAGACCAGGGTAACCCTATTCGTGTCCACCGCAAACCCTGCGTCACCCTCCAGCACGTTGTTTGCGACGATAAAATCGGCATTCTTATCCTTTAGCTTGCGCCTGGCTTCGGCCTCAAGCTCCCCAGTCTCAGCAGCGAAGCCGATAAGAACCTGGTTCTCAGGCTTCACGGACCCAAGGTGGGCAAGGATGTCAGGTGTCGGCTCCAGTAAGACCTGTGGCACCCCTCGCCCCTTCTTGATCTTCGTCGGGCTTATCTCCTTGCACCTGAAATCGGCCACTGCCGCCGCCATCACCACCAAATCGCACTTGCCTGAGACTTTTGATACCGCCTCGAACATCTCTTGTGCCGATTCGACCTGAACCACATCGACTCCAGAGCCTTCGGGAACCGGGACCGTCGTAACGAGTGTGACCTCCGCCCCGAAATCAAGGGCGGTCCGAGCGAAGGCGATGCCCTGCTTTCCCGAAGAGCGATTGCCGATAAAACGAACAGGATCGATTGCCTCGCGAGTTCCGCCCGCAGTCACAAGCACTCTCTTTCCCGCCAGGACTCGACGGCCCTCTACCGCGAAAAGCTCCTCGATTGCCGAGATCACCCTTTCAGCGCTGGCAAGCCTTCCAACACCCACGTCACCGCCGGCCAGCCTCCCAGATTCAGGCTCGATGACGATCACTCCTCTTCCTCTAAGTATCGCGATGTTTTCCACAACGCTAGGGTGCTGCCACATCTCAGTATGCATAGCAGCAACTACAACTACCGGCGCCTTGGTGGCGATTAGAGTTGTGGTCAAGAGGTCGTCGGCAATCCCTGCAGCATACCGAGCGATCAGATCCGCTGTTGCGGGCGCAAGCACGATGAGATCCGCCTGCTGAGCGAGTCTGGTATGTGGAATGGGGTCATCCTCATCCCAAAGCGAAACCCTAGCGCGCTCTGAACCAAGAGCCGAAAATGTCACCTCACCCACAAACCTGAGTGAGGCCTCAGTCAGCACTGGAGAAACAAATGCGCCCGCATCCACGAGTCTGCGCATGAGTTCTACAGACTTGTAAGCGGCTATCCCTCCGCCTACCCCAAGCACGATCTTCTTGCCGGAAAACAAAGGTGAATTCGACATCGAACTCAAGCCTAGGCCGACTCGCAATGTCGGACCGCAACACGGTCTTGCAAATCCAAAAGATTTACCAGGGATGCCGAGGTCAGCTAATCCTCTGAGTCGGCGTCTGAGATCTCCTGCACAACATCCTCAGAACTCTGCGCCTCTGCCTCTGTGGGCGAGGGTTCCTCTTGCTCGATTCCAGGGCGAGAGTAGGTAATCTTGCCTGCAGCAATCTCCTCAAATGCTACAGTCAAAGACTTCTTGCTGATCGAATCGACCTGAGGCGGCACGATCGAGCCGATACCGTCGCCAAGCCTAGAAAAGTAAGCATTTATCTGGCGTGCCCGCCGTGCGGATATCGTAACCAACGTGAACTTGGAATCGACTACGGCAAGGAGATCTTCGATTGGGGGCTTCATCATTGAAAGGTTTGACTCTTCAGCCACAGCTACTCCTGGTCTGGAACTAACTAGCGGTTCCGGCGGACCGCAAAGAATTGATTATAGATGATATTTCTGAAACAGCTCTGTCTAGATCATCGTTGACGACAACCTTGTCCGCAAATTTCAGTGCTTCTGCAACTTCGTTCTGTCCCACGCTGACACGCTCAGCTATAGTTTCTGCATTATCTCCACGTAATTCCATGCGATGCCGCTGCTCCTCAGAGGAGGGGGCAATGAGCAGAATTATCACTGCGTTGGGATCCTTCTCACGAACCTGCTTCGCACCTTGGATGTCGATCTCAAGAAGCAGGTCGGTATGCGCATCGCTTTCCGGCTTGGGGGTGCCATAGAGATTTCCTAGAAATTCAGCCCATTCGAGAAACTTGTCATCGACAATCGCATCTTCGAATTGCTGCCTGGTCACGAAATAATATGAGTCCTTGGGCTCTCCGCGACGACGCGCACGAGTTGTCCACGAACGACTCAGACTTAGACCCTTCACTTTTGCTGAAAGCCGCGAGGCGATGGTTCCTTTACCAACGCCCCCCGGCCCGCATATCACGACTATCAGGAGCGAGAAGTCTCCTCTATGAGGCGGGCTCGCTGATTCGCACCCAGACCCTGCAGTCTCCGGGTCTCGCTAATTCCGATCTGGTCCATCAACTTCCGAGCTTTTACCTTTCCAATCCCCGGAAGGGATTCGAGTACGGAGACGACTTTCATCTTCCCCACAAGCTCTTCCTTTGATGCTCTGTCAAGAAGAGAAGAGAGGGTAACATTACCCATCTTCAACTTCTCTTTCAATTCGGCTCTTTGGCGACGGGCCTCAGCTGCCTTTTCAAGCGCTGCGGACCGTTGCTCTGGTGTTAAAGATGGAGGCAAAGGCATGATTTGAAAGTTAGCCGATTTTTAGCCATTGCGCTGCATTTAATTAGAAAAGATGCGATATTTGTCGCATTTTCTAACGAAAAGTTACACGCCAAGTGTCATTTTGTGGCAATTTCGACCAGCGACCTCATCTCATGGGCCGCCTGTCGGCAATCTGGCGCAGCGGTCACCGGCCTTCCTATGACCAAAATGTCAGCTCCGGCAGCCACAGCTACGTCAGGACCGGAGACCCTGGCCTGATCGTCCAGAGGATCCTGCGGCCTACGAATACCTGGGACAACCTTGACAAAATTCGGAACTTTCGAGTTGACTAAGGCAAGGTCTGTAGGGGCGCATACCAACCCATCGGAGCACGCTTCTATAAGGATGGCGATCCTCTTAGTCAACTCGTCCCTGGACGCAGTCTCTAGGGACGTAAGAACGGTTACCCCAAGCAGCTGAGGCCGTGGATGCCCAGCGCCATCAGCACCTTCCCAAAGGCCACTCAGCGCCGCCCTCACCATCTCGACGCCACCAACCGCATGGACAGTAGCATAGGCAACCCCTAACGACCCGATCACTCTGGCTGCCTTTTCCACAGTCGTCGGGATGTCGTGAAGCTTGAGGTCTAAAAACACCTCGAACCCCTGCTGCCTCAACCGACCAACTATCGCCGGCCCCTGGGCACTGAACAGCTGCAGCCCAACCTTTGCAACGCCAAAGATACCTTTTACTGCCTTGGCCCATTCAAGAGCCTGCTCTTGATCGCTGGTATCCAAGGCGATTGCCAGCCGCTGATCAATTGTCAACTCACGCCTCATGGGCGGCTCCAATCAGGTCCGCTACACGCAACACCGAGTTCTCCTCGCACCAGTTCTCGATCTCTCCGAGAACCCGCATCATTGCCCTAGGTTCGATAAATGTCGCAGTCCCAACCTCGATGGCGCTTGCGCCAGCCAAAATCAGCTCGATAGCCTCGATCCCAGTGCTAACGCCTCCGACGCCGATAATCGGCACATCTGGAATGGCTTCGCGAACATCGAAGATCGACCGCACCGCCACTGGATGAATGCTGACACCCGAGAGTCCCCCTCTAAAAGCTCCGAGAAGTGGCTTTCTCGTCCTCGTGTCTATGCGCATCCCGAGCAGCGTGTTGACCAGGGTGAGGCCGCTAGCCCCGGCCTCGATGGCGCTTTCAGCGACATTTATCAGCTCATGAGTATTAGGAGATAATTTGGCAAATAGGGGCAAC
>JAJYVK010000012.1 GCA_021792075.1 Actinomycetes bacterium
GGACTTCCTGGCCACACAGCGAGATCGACGGCGATCGGTCGAACCGAGAGCGAAAGGTTCGAACTCCTATTCCTATAGTGATCGGAGATAAGAGACTGGCAAACGGAGCAGCAGGGCAAGCCGCTTCAATCCGCAGACCAATAACCGATGTGATGATTGCGGAAGTCAGGTACGGTTCAATCGCAACCCAGCCAGATTCGCTCGCGACGAAAGAACCAATCGAAATTCGAATTCATAGAAGAGCTAGGAGCCGGTGGACAACTACGACCACGCGCACTCCTTGCGGCGACTTTGAGCTTGCGGCAGGCCTGCTATACGGCGAAGGCCTTTTGAGATCGACGGAGAACGCCCGGGCAATTCGTTACTGCGACAATCTCGCAGAAGCTGGACAGCTTTACAACGTGGTGGCTGTAGAGCTAAAAGGTTGATTCGATGCCAGCCAAAGACCAAGGAAGTTCATCTCCACTTCGGCGTGTGGAGTCTACGGAACCGCAACCATCGAGGACCCTGAGAAAGAGTCAAAAGTTGTTCTCCATCACCGGAGGACTTCACTGCGCCGGCTTCTTCAACATTGACGGAAATCTGGAACGCATTCGTGAGGATGCCGGCCTACAATGCATTAGTCAAACTCATAGTCCATTATTTTCTGGAGAACAAGCTTCCGCTCTCCAACAAGATTCTTGGCTTCTTCGGCAGGATCGGCTTCTAACTGGTTCAAAAAGCTGCCATGGCCCAGATACCCGTTGTCTCGGCAATTTCCGCACCATCGTCTTTGGCAGTAAAAACCGCAGAGGACTTCGGGGTTACTCTCGTAGGCTTCGCTCATCATGAGAGCGCCAATATCTACAGCTACGGGGACAGAATAAAGCTGCCACAGTCCAAAGCGCCAAGGCGCGTTTCGAGAGCTGACCTTTTATCTCATCCCTGAACTTCCTTGGCCAACCTTTCGGCTAGAGCCTTACCCTGCACTGCACTGAGACCAGCCCGGGCGACCAACCAGCAGCTGATCGGAGCAGCAGTCCGTTCTGACACGTGCGCCGCACTGGCTGCCAGGGCCAAAAGAGCCTCACGCTCTTCATCGGTGGGCACGTCGACATTAAGCGCAGTGGCCAACGAGGCGATCCATTCCTTTTCAGTCTGTGACACTTTGCACCCTCCCTTTGCCCGCGGTCCATACAGAACGCAACGGTAGTCTATTTTCAGTTTCTGCCATTCGCAATTCGCGCGTCATCCCTGTGGAGTCTCAATGCTTCGCGCCAGACCCATCGCTATTGCCACAATTAGCGAGCTCTTCGTACGAACAATATGTCCCTAGATGCAATAGTCCGGCAGCTCTTGCCATCTCCGATTCCTACGCAGGAATCTGCGAAGGCCAAAGGTTGGCGCCCCCAAGGCCATTCCTACCTCGATCCCGCCCGGCTGCCCGGGGCATCTGATGCATCCCAAGTCGATACGCCACAACTTTGGGCTCTCCCTCTCATTCGGCCTTTCGCTGATGGCTCAGCTATAATCACCCCTGGGGATGTCTCCATCCGACCAGTTGGACCATTGCCCTTTCAGACAAAAAGCGAGATCTCCCCAGGTGAAACGCAATCCTTCTCTACACAACCGCCAGCTCTATGCAGCTTCTCCTTGACGACAAGAGCTTCGCAATGACGTGCCCGCTCGCCCTGACAGGCCAGGCCCCAAATCTGGTTTTTGTCTAACGGCTCACAGATTCGCTCCACAGTTCCTTCCCACGCTCGGTCGCCCTTGCGCAGTCGTGTTTCGCTTCGTTCGCTGCGGCCAGCTCGCTGGAGGACTTTCACCTCCAAGATCGCGCCCATGCTCGGCACGACTATCCTTCTTCGTCCTCACGGACATGGTTTGTCGCGCAAATCGATCACGAACTAGGTTCTTCCAGACGTTCACATGACGACCCCGCCATGCGCCCCATGAAAAGCGAGAAACCTGGATCTTTAATAGATAATGAGCCCAAATCCTTCCTGATTGTCAAAGCCTCGACAAACTTCGCTATGGGATGCACTCGGTTCGAGTAATCTTCGAAGGACCCAGCTTCGCGCATGGCGTTTACATCTGCCTCCCCACCCACCGCGTATCTGAGCAGTAATTCGTCGTCGGAAATGCCAGCTCCGCCGAGAGACTTTCGGATCTCTCCAATGGTCGGTTGATCAGGCTCTTGCTTGGCCAAAATCATTGCCCGGGGCCTGTCCAAAATCCGGTCACGGGCCTCACTGGTAACACCACTACTAGCTTCGGCGCCAAATTCGCCAAGGGCATATTTAATTATCTCGTCGGTCACGACGCTGTAACGCTCCCTCGACAAAACATTGATTGCGGCTTGACTGACGACAAATTGAGAGTACGGAGTAACCATTATCGGAAAACCCAGCTCCGCCCGCACGCGGATGCTCTCCTCAAGTACCTCCCCCAACCTACTGATCATGCCCATCTGAGTAAGTTGGTGGCGTAAGTTGGATATCACCCCGCCAGGAACCTGATGCAGGTATTGTGCATAGTCATATTCCAGCGGATGCCCAATGGGTAGTCTTGCTTGGTGTGCTATAGCTGCAAGGTTATGCGACGCCCACTCCAACGGCTCTTCATTTAGGGCCGTAGCATATCCCAGCGCGCTCAAATTTCTCACAACATTGAATACCGACGGCTGAGAAGCTCCGTTGGCCAATGGCGGCAACGCGGTGTGAACGGTATCGACACCGGATTCCACTGCAGCCAAAACAGACACTGGCCCAAGACCTGTAGTGCAATGAGTATGAAACTCAAGCGGTACACCATTCAGTGCTTGAAGGATCGCGGGTATTATGGTCTTTGCCCGATCAGGTGTCATCAATCCCCCGGGATCTTTCAGGTAAACGATGTCGGCGCCGATTGAAACCGCCTCTTTGGCCTTTGCCATGTAATACTCGTCCGAGTGCTTCGGTGACTGGGAATAGACAAGTGCAACCACTACTTGAAGTCCAGCTTCAAGAGCAGAATTGACCGAATGGACGATTCGACCGGTCATGTCATTTGACGCGTTCATCAGCTGTGACCGACGTATTCCATTTGCGGCAAGTCTCTCCATATACAACTTGATTATTGACGGAGGCGCATTTCCGAATGTTGCAAGGGAATCGCCCATTGCGGCAAGAGGCGTATTGGGCATCGCTCTTGAAATGACCCGGATTCTCTCCCAAGGATCCTCGCGAAGCTCTCTGACACATTTCTTGAAGTGACTTGTGGCAATTACCTCAGAAGCTACAAAGCCAGCCTTATCCATGTCTTTGGCTACAGCAAGCATCATGTGCGTGCGCATAGCTTCGGCCCATAAACTCGCGTGACCATCCCGCAACGTCGTATCGACTAGGCGGATCTCCCTCATGAAACCCCCATCCAATATTGAGAACTTGCGTCGATCCCATATGGCTCATCGCTCCAAAACAGCGCAGCTGCCTCGGCAGTATCCATTATCTGCCCTCGACTTCGATAGGAAATCCAGTAACATGACGCACTTGAGCCACCGTGACCCCGGGTGCACATGAAATCACATGCCATTCATCACGGTTGCGTTCGAGCACAGCCAAGTCGGAATAGACCCTGTCAACAACCCCTTCCGCAGTCAATGGATAGCTGCATTTCTCCAACAGCTTGTGTCCGCCAACATCTGTAGTGTGCAACATTGCAACCCATAGATTTCTCACCCCAGAGCAAACGTCCGCCGCACCTCCAATGCCTCCGATCATTTTTTCGTCGGTGCTCCAATTAGCAATGTCACCAGCTCGCGAAATCTGAAGGGCCCCAACTACGCCAAGATCGATGCGTCCCCCTCGGATCATAGCGAACGATAACGATGACTCAAAGAAACACCCTCCTGGGCGGACTGCAATCGGTCGCTTACCGGCATCGACGAGTTCTGGATCGGGATAGTCCTGCGCACCAAGCGCAACCATTCCAAGAATCCCATTTTCGCTCTGAAACAACACCTCCCGCTCATCTGGAATGAATTCGGGAACCAGGGTCGGGATCCCTACTCCAATATTCACAACCCACCCGCTGGGTATGTCAGAAGCTATACGAGCTGCTATCTCATTACGTGTCCAAGCCAAGTCAGTCTTCCTTTGAGTTCCCGACATTACTGCACTGAACCACTGAATCGACAAAAATTCCCGGGACATCACAACGATCCGGGAAAATCTGTCCGACTTCAACCACGTGATTCACTTGAGCAATTGCCGTCTCTGCTGCCATAGCCATCACCAGATTGAAATTGCGCGCCGTTCCTCTCATCGAAAGATTGCCCCACCGATCCGCCTGCTCAGCATGGACGAATGCCAAATCCACGGTTAAAGGCGGCTCGAGAAGATAGTCCGTACCGTCAACATTGACGACTTGGCGATCTTTGGCAAAGGATGTCCCTAAACCAACCCGTGTCAGGACTCCACCCAGCCCAGCGCCCGCAGCCCTAAGGCATTCAGCCAGAGTCCCCTGTGGCATAAGCTGCAGTTCCACTCCCGCATCTTCAATTGATTTCCTCAGAGTCACCGAAGCGCCTCCGAAAGGGAATGAACAGATTATCCGAGAAACGGCACCGGAATTAATGAGCTGCTCGAACCGTGAAGCGTTATTGGAGACGATAACGAGGTCCTTACATCCTCGCGACTCCAATTCAGCTACTAGCTCTTCAGGAAAACCAGCACCCCCAAAACCGCCGATGGCAATTGTCATTGCATCACGAACGTGGGACATGGCGTCCTTCAAAGTGCTTCGCTTATCCACCGCCACCTACCGATTTGAGCCCGTCCAGTGTTGTAGAGTCATCTGGCGCACCGGCAAGAACGCCACGCAATTGATCCCCCTTTCAGGAGAGACCCCAAAGCTTCTTGTAGCCAGCTATATATGCATTGCCATAAAGGGTCGACAACGATGTTACATCCACACCGGTCAAGTTTGATTTATCTAAGTAGCGAATGGGAACAACTGGATTTCCAGGTTGCATGCCACTCATGGCCCGTAGAGCCTGATCCATTGCTTCCCACCCTATCCAAGGGGTCGAGTATCCAGGATCAGCAGTTAGAACCGTACCTTTTTGAATAAGACTTAGTACCCCGGAGTCACCATCCTCGGTAACGACAGATACCTTGCCAGCTGCTCCTGACTGGGTGACGCCAGGCACGGCAAAAATTGCCATAGTGTCAGCGGTCGGAAATATATAGTTCAAATTGGGATTGGCAAGTATTAATGCGGAGGTGGCGCCAGTTATCTTGGTGGCCCAGTTCTGAGGCTCAATATCTTGAGTTGTCAAAATCTTGCAGTAGGGGCAGCTGCTGAACACCGATTTTATGCCACCGATAACCGCAAGCTCGCCAGGATTATTGAAATCAATAGCAGCCGAGTTAATCGGTTCTCCGTTGGAATCGACAATTGCAGTGTCCGCCATAAGCCTGCCGAGTTCCGTGTAGGACGGCCCTGAACCTCCAAAGATGCCGCTTCCATACCCTTGACCAGGCGCTGCAATATCAGGCTGAGATGGCAGCACGCTGATAACTGGTATTTTTGCCGCATCTGCTGCGGCTACGGAGGACGGCACCAGAGATGTGGCAATCCCCACAAGCATGATTGCGTCAACTTTCTGATTTATTCCCTGCTGAACACCCTGTTCGATTGTGCTGACGATATTTTGGCCATTATAGGTTAGAACGTTGATTCCCAAGAGCTGGCCGGCTGCCTGAATGCCCTTTGTGATTTGCACAAGAGCATCAGCAACAGTGTTATCCTGAACCACCATCACGGTTCTGCCCTTTAGCTTGGATGCCACGATCGGAGGTCCAGGCGGAGTGAATGCAGGCATGCCTGTGTATTTCGCAATCTCTGCCCGTGCTTGGGAAGCTATGTTTTGCGGAACCGTTGCCTCGACGGTTGACTTCGATGCTTTTGCAGCGGTAGACGAAGAAGCCGATACAGCGTTTGAACTTCCACACGCCGAAACCGACAGCGACACTACCGAAAGGCTACATATTAACGACTTCTTTTTTAATGTTTTCATGGTCCCCCCACTTGCCGGCATCTCAAACTGGCACCTATGACATGTCCATATTCAATCCGAACCTTGATTGCCTCTTTCAGCATCCTCATACAAAAGAAACCCAGACATGGTTACATAGGCTGCCCAACCTGTAGTGTTCAAGCGATTTAGTTGATCAGTCCTTGGGCCGCATCACTTTTTCGCCAAATCAATTCGAATAGGTCACCAATTGACGCAACTGCCGTTCCGTCCCACGCTGCTGCCTTCAAAGCATTCACTTATACGAATTCAACCTTGCCCTCTGTCCATCTAACCAGAGTTCAGATCTCGTAACATGCTAAACGTTAATGGCTACCCTTAACATCAAGACTTCTCTCGTGGGAGACTAAAAAAACGGCCGTGGAAGGACGAATTCCTTCGTCGTCCTGTAATTCGTACGAACTGACAGTTGCTCTCAAAAAAATAGTTGGCAGGGTCTGCACTGACTTGGAGATGCAGAGCGATGAAGGGGTCGAGCAATCCCTGGTTCAACAGGATTACTAGTTGAGAGCCTCGAATTCACCTCAAGGTCAAGCGCTCGGCTACAAAACCTTTTTGCATGGTTTCCCAACTACGGGGGATAAAAATTTGAGCTGAACCAGAAACGCGATGCGCCCAGTTCAGCTCAACAAAACTCCTATGGAGCCTTACAAATTAATGGAAACGAAGTCCCTAGATGAGACGTACGTCAACAGCCTGTAGACCTTTGGGCCCATTTTGAGTCCCAAATTCCACCGCCTGTCCTTCTTCAAGACCTCTGTAGCCATTCATCTGAATAGCACTGAAGTGGACGAAGACATCCTCACCATTATCCTGAGAAATGAAGCCAAAGCCCTTCTCAGAGTTGAACCATTTTACCGTACCGGTCGCCACAGCGGCGACCTCCCTTCTTTAAATGTGACTATGAAACAGAAGGGAAACTCCAGGTTCCAATGAAGAACGCCTCGCTAAAGACTGGATTCAGGTGGGTCGGCTACCCCTTCCTGACCATCCATACTAGTACCCGGACACACCCGGCTGAGCACTTCATTGCCAATCAGTCCAGTCTAAACAGCTGCAGATGGGCCGCCAAGCCCTGGTTCGAAAGACACATTCGAGGGCAAACCACTAAGTAATATGCGGATCGACCTGGTTAATGAGCTCCATCGAGATGTTGCAGAGAGACCAAATATCCCGGACGCTGCTCTTCTCGTTCTCGATGACCCGACTCAGATAAAACCCGGTTGGAAGGAGTCTGCATCACTCTCTGTGACACAAACGGGGCACAAACGCCCCCAATTTCCGAGCACCACCTATCTCGGTTCGGCAATCACCTTATGACGGCCTAGCGACTATTGCGGCGTGAATCTGAACCCTGCATTCTTCCTCGAGTCCGTGCACCTTATTCTGCCAATTCATCCATGCAAAGAGATATTTCCTAATATCTGCGGCACTGGCGAGTATCTGTTCGTGCAGATTGCTAGAACTACACCGCGCTCTAATGACACTCGAAATCGCATGTCGAATTCGATCCAAACATAAGAAGCGATCAGCCACGCCATGACCAATGGCCCAAGCTGAACCGGATCTCGCGCTCTCGAATGCTTGAACCCGATCAGGGAGCGAAGTGAGTTCTATTTATTCTCTGACCCCAACAAGATAGAGGAATGCAGATTGAAGACAGCATCCTGCATCTTGCGGATTGGATAACGATAGTCAACACCTGTCTTTTATTCTGCTACTAAGAGCTGCGCAAGCGGCCACCTATTGTTCTAGCTCACATAAGCAGTGTTGTTGCAAACTACTGGGCTGCGTATCCCCCGTCGATCAGGTGATAGCTTCCCGAGATGAACGACGCGGCATCGGAGGCAAGAAATGCTACTAGCGCTGCCACTTCTTCGGGTTCACCAAGGCGCCCCAGGGCATGCTTTCCCGCCAGGAAGTTCTGAGCTGCCTCGTCGAGATTGGCATCGACCAAAGGTGTGTGGATGAAGCCGGGTCCAACAGCATTGACCCTCACCATCTGAGCGCCATATTCAAGAGCGGCATTTTTGGTCATACCCACCAAGCCATGCTTTGCAGTCACATACGCTGATGACATGGCGTAGCCCACGCTACCGAGAACCGAAGCCATATTAATGATGGAGCCGCCGCCGTTTGAGGCGATCACGGGAAGCTGGTACTTCATCCCGTAAAATACCGAGTTGAGGTTGACCTCTATCACCTTTCGCCAACCTTCGATCGTATAATCGCCGATTGTGGCTGACTCCCCTCCGATTCCGGCATTGTTGACCGCGATTCGAAGAGGAGCCATGGAGTTGGCAGCAGCAACAGCATCTTCGCAAAAGCTCGGATTGGTCACGTCACCAATTAACTTCTCTGCCTGACCTCCTGACTCGTGAATTTCGTCAGTAACCTTCTGTGCCGTCTCGTCGTGCATTTCCGTGACAAGCACGGCTGCTCCATTGGCCGCAAGTAGGTGGGCCACGGCTCGCCCGATACCCGAGCCGGCGCCGGTGACAATTGCAGAGCGATTCGAAACGTCGTATTTTGCCATCGCTGCCTCCAGTCGTTATTGCAGTACCGATGATGCCAATACCTGCAAAGTCATAACCTGAATAGATTTTGATTCGTAAACCGATCCTATAGTTGTTGTCTTAACGTATTCAAGGCCAATCTCGAAGCAGCGCATAGACCCACTTGAAATATCGATAGCACTCCGTCGACGCACCTACTCAAGTGCAGATAAACGGACTAGGGTTATACTATGAATCCCACAGCGGGTCGAGTCATCTCCTTTCTAGAAAGTTTTGCAAATTCTTCCAACTACCCATTTCTTGATGGATGAACGGCCTTGGGCTAACAACCAAGGAATCCAGGTCATATTGAACCCAGCATTTCCGAACCGGACGGTCATCCAACTGACTATTGACGCAATTGGCACTCCAAATAATGGATATCTTGACAGGGCTTCCACTGAGCAGAAAAAGTGAGAACTAGCCCGCTTATAACGCAGCCGCAGTTCTCAGCCAGAAGAATGGTCTCGCGCAGAAATCCATTCGAATATTCATGCAAGGACCTCACCGGCGAAGTGACAGGGACAAAAGAGCCGCTACCCATGCGGTGTTGCATTCCTGGAATCCTCTCTGATGACAACTATACCATATCTTGGGCTTTCGGGCTTGATACGAAGCGCTTCGTGATGTCGCAGCCAACTAGCGGCAGGCCCGGCCAATGAGAGATACACAAGATTTTCCGGCATCCCTGACAAACGTGGTTACTGAGCAAAAGAGCCCAATCGCTGCTCCGGCCATAGCTCTTTTGAGCACGTATCCCCCAACGCAGTGTGGACTTGCGACATTCACTTCTGCACTCTATGAACAGCTGAGCAAATTATCCGGTCACGTTGACATCGTAAGGGTGCTTGAGGATTCCGACGACAGGCAAAACGGGCCAGAGGTCATTTCACATCTGATCAATGGATCACAGATCAGCTCCGACGCTGTGGTGCGCTGCCTGAACCTGCATGATGTTGTTGTCATTCAACATGAATATGGAATCTACGGGGGCCCAGATGGCGAAGACATTGTACATATCGCCGAGGCCCTCAACGTGCCAACTGCCCTGGTTCCACACACCGTCCTATCGGATCCAACGCCCAGGCAACGTCATATTCTTGAAAGACTTGTCAGAACCTGTGACCTGATAGTGACAATGACCGAGACTGCAAGGCTTCGTCTGATCGATAACTACGACGTTGATCCATCGCAAGTCACCGTCATACCGCATGGGGCCATCGACCACCGCGCTTTCCAGGACCCTAGCCACGCCACTCAGAACCGATCTGGCTTGGCCAGTTCCCGCCCGGTCATCCTCACCTGGGGGCTTCTTGGCCCTGGCAAAGGCATCGAGTGGGCCATCGATGCCATGCCAAGTCTGCGCGATCTGAACCCCCGCTATCTTGTGATCGGCAAAACTCACCCCAAGGTGCTCGAGCGTCACGGCGAGGAGTATCGACTCAGCCTCGCGGCCCGTGTAGAAAGGAATCGGGTCGCCGACATTGTGGATATCGACCCCAGCTATCTTGAGCTGCCGGAGTTGGCCAGACTGGTCGAGAGCGCGGACGTGGTGCTTCTTCCGTACGACTCTCCGGATCAGGTAACTTCTGGCGTGTTGATTGAGGCCGTCGCTGCCGGTCGACCTGTCGTTTCAACGGGCTTTCCGCACGCGGTCGAACTTTTGAGTGGCGGCTCGGGCCTAATCGTCCCGCGACAAGATCCGAATGCAATAGGGCTGGCACTACGCCGAGTACTAACCGAACCTGGACTCGCCGAAGAAATGGCTGTTCGAGCGGCAATCGAAGCACCTGCCCTCCGATGGGCCTCAGTTGCAAAACGCTATCGAGCCGTCGCCGCACGCTTGGTCATTGATCGATTGGTTTGCTCATGATGCTTCCCAGACCGTCGTTCAGTCACCTGAAGAGGCTGACCGATGACAAAGGCCTCTTTGAGCATGCCAACGGCACCATTCCCCGCTATAGCCACGGCTACTGCGTTGATGACGTTGCACGTGCTCTCGTAGTTGTGAGTCGTAATCCCGTGCTGAGGGAAGACCCAGAGACACAAGGACTCCGTGATACATATCTCGCATTTGTACTCGCGGCACAAGACTCCGAAGGACGGTTCCACAACCGCCTGAGCCTTGACGGGATTTGGCAAGACCAGCCTTCGTCGGAAGACTGCTGGGGGCGCGCTCTCTGGGGACTTGGAACCTACATATCCTCACATATGGAGGCCCAATCCAATGATGCGGCACAGAAGGCCTTCACTTTAGGCAGCAATCAGCGCTCTCGGTGGCTCCACTCGATGGCATTCGCAGCCCTAGGGGCAATCGAGGTGCTCCAGGTCGCCCCTGACCACGCCAACGCGCAATCACTTCTTAGAGATACCGTCGTCAGGATCGGCCGGCCGCGCTCATCAAAATCATGGCCGTGGCCCGAGGACCGCCTCGAATATGCGAACGCCGTTCTTCCAGAGGTCCTACTGGCTGCAGGGACGATTTTGCAGAACAGCTCACTTCAACAAGACGGTCTGCATCTCTTGGGCTGGCTGCTCGACCTTGAGACTTACGGGGGACATCTCTCTGTAACCCCGGTTGGAGGCCGCGGCCAGACCGATGTTTCACCCGCTTTCGACCAACAACCGATAGAAGTTGCGGCACTTGCCGATGCATGCGCCACGGCCTACAAAGTCACCGGGGACAAACGATGGGCCAGCGGACTTGAACTGGCAGTTCAGTGGTTTCTAGGTGGCAACGATGGAAACATACCCCTTTATGATCCTGTTAGCGGCGGCTGCTGTGATGGCCTCGAACCGTTCGGACGAAATGAGAACCAGGGTGCCGAGTCAACACTTGCGGCACTTTCGACTCTTCAACAGGGCATTTTACTTACTGAAAGAGTTCAATGAGCACTATTACGAGTGACCTGGTAACACGTTCCGACTCACACCTTTTCCCTGATCCGTCACGCGTCTTGGCTCAGCTCTTTGTCCCGGGGCTGGAACTTGTCCTGGACCGCGAGTCTCGGACCAGTGGCGTGCTTTCCCGACTTCTTGCATTGCCGGAGGAAACGGTGACAAAGACTTTGGCGGAGCTTTCTGAGCGTTTTGCCAAACGGCACCGGGATTTCAATTCAATATTGTGGGAAAACTACAACCGAGTCATGCACAGGGTGTCCTCTGATTCGATACTCACGCTGGAGCGTCAACTGCTCATAGGCGCGACTTTCACGAAGGAATTCTCGGTTGAGTCCGCCGCGCTATTCAATCCTTCGGTGGTGCCTCATCCCGACCAGTCTGGCCTTGAAGCCGGATCAGTCCGGTTCGTATTGAGTCTGCGGGCCGTTGGCGAAGGCCATATCTCGAGTGTCGAGTTCCGCACAGGCATTGTCGGCCCAGATCACAATCTTCAACTCGACAATCATGGGAAATTCCTTGAAGCCGGGCAATATGGACTAGCTATTCACGAACGGCAGCTTTTCCAGGACAAGCTCGCTGAGGCTGGAAATGACAAAGAAAGCTCGTCCTTCCTAATGCGGCAGTTTCCACCTCACTTCGACAATGACATGTTAGAAACCGCCCTCTCGGCACTGGCTGACCAGCGGGATACCCGCAGGGGCGGCATCCGAATCAAAGAGTTGGCACGACGAATTGCAGCGTGCAACTACGAGGTGGATTTTGACGAAACATCCCTGCTCTCAGAGCGAATTCTGTGGCCACATTCCCCCTCGGAATCTCACGGGATTGAGGACGCACGCTTTGTCCAATTCATCAACGATGACGGCACTAAAGTATACTATGCGACCTACACCGCATTCGACGGTGAGCAAGTCGCACCCAATCTGATTGAAACCGTGGACTTCAAGCATTTCAGCATCGGTCAGCTTTCCGGCCCTGCGGCTAAGAACAAAGGCATGGCTATCTTCCCCCGTAAAATCAACGGCCGCTTCTTCGCCCTGTCCCGCTGGGACCGTGAAAACAACGCAATCGCAACCTCCGCCGATGGACGAGTTTGGGGTACTCCCACGACTCTGCACAGTCCAGAGCAACCATGGGAACTCATTCAGCTCGGCAACTCCGGTTCGCCAATTGAAACCGAAGCGGGTTGGCTCGTCATCACCCACGGGGTCGGGCCAATGCGCGAATACGCCCTTGGCGCGCTTCTCCTTGACATCTGTGACCCAAACAAGATCATTGGAACTCTGGATGAGCCTCTTATGCGTCCAGAGGAAGGTGAGCGCAACGGGTACGTTCCAAATGTCCTCTATTCATGTGGCTCTATGGCTTTTGGAGACCAGCTGCTGCTGCCTTATGGCATTAGCGACTCTTCGATCGGCTTTGCCTTTGTCGATCTCCCAAAGTTGTTGGAACGGCTTAGCAAGCGTACGC
>JAJYVK010000013.1 GCA_021792075.1 Actinomycetes bacterium
CCGATCAAGGAAGTCCATTCACCAGTGAAGCGTTCACCGGACGGCTCAAAGAAGAAGGCATCCAGATCAGCATGGATGGCAAGGGCCGCTGGGCCAACAATGTCTTCGTCGAGCGCCTCTGGCGTTCACTCAAATACGAGCACGTCTACCTGCACGCCTACGGGTCGATCGGCGAAGCCAGACGCAAGATCGGCTGTTACTTCGAGTTTTACAACTCCCGACGCCCGCACTCCAGCTTGGGGCACAGACGCCCGACCAGGTATACTTCTCCTGTCCGCCAGAAACTCTGGCGGCCTAACGCGCGACGAAGCAGGCGGTGGGAATGTGAAAATCGATGAAACCGATTTTCACATTCCCACCGCCACGACGACCACTAGCTGAACAACTTTTCCACTTAAGAAACTGAAAAAACTGTCCAAACAACCGGAGCCAGCTCATAAGTCCAATCAAAAGTATTCTGAGGGAGATTGTCAATGAGTGCGGTGAATCGTAGAGAATTTTGCTTACGGCTGAGCACCTTGTCCACCACCTTGATGTTGCCGCTTGACCTCCACTCGCAGGCAACGATGACGGCCAGGAATAGGCGCCATCCAGTGGAGCCAATCAAGGATACAATGACGCAGGCGCAACGCGATGCTCGGATGGCATGGTGGAATGAGGCTCGGTTTGGTATGTTCATCCACTGGGGGTTGTATGCTGAGGCCGCGGGATATTGGGGCGGCAAGACTGTTCCGGATAGGGGCGAATGGATCATGAACACGGCCAGAATCCCGGTCGCGGACTATAAGAAGCTGGCCGTACATTTCGACCCAACGAAGTTCGATGCGGACGCGTGGACGTCAATGGCAAAGGCGTCGGGCGTGAAGTATATCGTGATGACGGCGAAACACCATGAGGGTTTCGCAATGTTTCATTCAGCGGCTGACAAATTCAACATTGTGGATGCAACACCGTTCAAGCGAGATCCGTTGAAGGAGCTGGCCATTTCGTGTCACAGGCAGGGGATCAGGTTTGGCTTCTACTACTCGCAGGATCAGGATTGGACCGCGCCGGGAGGTGCAGCTCGGCGGGGAGGACATTGGGATGAGGCGCAGAACGGCAATTTTGCAGCATATATCCATACCAAGGTAATTCCCCAGTTGAAAGAGCTGCTGACCAACTATGAAGCTGAGGATGCGCCGGTAGAGATTTGGTTCGACACGCCGACCGAAGACATGACACCTGAGCTTGCAGGTGAAATTGTGGCACTGCTGAATCAGCATCCAAACGTGCTTTGGAACAATCGCCTGGGTGGAGGATATTCCGGCGATTTCGAAACCCCCGAACAGCACATTCCGCCTCAGGGTTTTCCTGGCAAAGCATGGGAAACTTGCATGACAATCAATGATACCTGGGGTTTTAAGAAGGACGATAGGAACTTCAAGTCGACGGTGACGTTGCTGCGGAATCTGATCGACATTGCCAGCAAGGGAGGCAATTACCTGCTTAACGTAGGACCGGATGCGACTGGCGTGATTCCACAGCCGGAGCAGGAAAGAATGCTTGCGATGGGCAAGTGGTTACATGTGAACGGTGAGGCCATCTATGGTACCCATGCGGGCCCGTTTCCGGAAGAGCATGGTGCGTACAGCGCGACCAAGAAGGACAAACGAGGAAATCCAATGTGGATTACAGTATGGGATTGGCGCGCTACGGCCAAGGGAGACAAGGTCTACGTCAGCATCTTTCAATGGCCCGACAGCACGTTCAGTCTTCCAACGATGGACGCCCATGTGCGGAGAGCGTATATGCTGGCTGATCCCCATCAAAAAGCGTTGCAGGTTTCACAGAACGAGAGCGGGATCAGGCTGACACTGCCTGCGGCCGCGCCTGATCCCATTGCGAGTGTGTTGGTGCTGGAGACGTCAGCGTAATCGTCTCGGCTGAACTCCAATTCTCAGCCTGTAGTTGCGAATACGCTGTCTTGAAAAGCCGGCATGGTCTATACAGCAGCCGCGAGATTTAGATTTCGTTGACAAACCTCCAGCCGCCATTTTTCAGAAGGAAAGGAGTAACTTAGATATTGCCTTCATCTTGAAGACTGCTTGGAGAGGCTAATCTGAAGCACTCGAATCGCCGCAGATGGCAAATCGAGATGCCATTGAACTTTTCCGTCGTAGCTTTGAATAGCAGGGACGGTGTTGCCGGTTTTGACGTCCTTTATGCTGAAGGAGGTCGAGTGCAAGCCCGCCACCACAGGATCGAAAGTTATCATTCCAGAGTACGCCTGCTTCTCATCGCAGTTTGATAGCGTGAGCCAGACAGACAACCCATTCACCACCGGTACTGCCTCCAGCGATGTGGTCGGAGGGCTTACCGACAAATAAGGCTTGAGGTACGGAAGCGCTTGGTCCAGAGTCGTGAGTACAGGTTGATTGGCAGCATATCGTTTGAGAGCTGGTAGATCTGAACGTTCGTTTCCCAGGTCTACTACCGCGCGAAACTGTTGCAGGTTGACAAGCCCGTCAGCCACCTCCTGGTCAGTAATAAAATGCGGCAGGACGTAGTTATGCCGCCAGAAATCAGTCAACTGCTCGCTAAGAGCATGGTAAGCGTTCAAATTCGAACTTAAAGCAATCTTCTGGGTCGGGACAAGGATCGCCACAGGCTGCTCAAGCGTTTTTCCTTGGATAAGCTTAGCGAGAGGAGCGTGCCAATTCTGATAGGCGGACCACGCAACGGCCCAACCGGACCTGTTGGGCGGAGGCGGATAGATAAAGAAATCTTCCCCGACTTCAAACGGAGGCCCTAATGCAATGTGGCCCAGCCACTGGGGGATCTCTGGCAGCAGGCCTATTTTTCTGGGCGTCCATTCCTGAAGAAGCGGGACTTGATAGTCCCGAGCCAAATCCCCAAAGAGAAGCGCGATACCTGAATTCTCTGCGTCGTCCTCTACGACGGTGGCATGGTAGCGCTTAGCCAGTCTGAAGAGAGTGTCCGGGTCATTGCCCAAGACGGCGGGGCCCCCGCGCCCGCTGAGGCCGCCGCCCCAGTAGTAGTATAACGGGGCATTTGTATGCCTGCGCACCAGGCGCGAGAGTTGGCCGTATGCCTGTTCGACACTGAAATGACGGAATGCCTGGTAAACCTTGAAGAGGTCATCTCCCGGTTTTGCTGCAGGAATTTCAGTCCAGCTCTTATAAGAGGTACCCCAACGCTGGTTGAATGCGGCGAGCGTTTTGTAAGTCTGCGGAAGCCACCGATGAAATGCCTGCACATCCGCGGGGGCATAGCCAACCGGTCCGTGCATGTCGCCGCGATCAGGGCCCCACATCGCATCCAGCCATCCATAATCGGCAAAAACTCCGCCGAAGCCAGGAGACATCCTTATGCGGTCGATGGTGTGAGCCACATAATCGAAATATGCCTGCCGCGAATCCTTATCCCACCAGGGAGGCTGCTGCGAGGCTTTGCCGTCGCTTGAGAGGTCGCGCGCCGTCAGCCAATTCGGAGGGTTTTTCCCTTGCTTCGCCGCCCAGACGCTTTCCCAGAAGATTGGAATGAGTTTTATATGAGCTTGAGCGGTGTCGGCCAGATAGCTATCGAGGAATCTGAAATCGTACTGCCCTTTTTGGGGCTCGATGTCGCCCCAATTTAGGTTGATTTCGACGCGATTGATCCCTCTGTGTGCCAGGGCCGCAAAGTCGGAGAGATCCCAAGGCACATTATCGGGCTTGGTGAATTTGATTTGCACAGCCCAAATCGGTCCTCTGTGGGGAACCGCGGCTCTCACTTCGCCCGCAAGAGGCGCGCTTGCTTTCCGGGGAGTTTCAGAAAGGCCAATGGCCGGACAGAGGTGGCTTAAGACCATAACGATTGCTGCAGGAACTATTACGATTGCCCTTCTGTTGAGAGAACCGTTCGTGTTGCACATGGCCTTGCGCCTCCCGCACCAGTATAGTGCTGCAGTGACTATCGGAAGGGAGATTACGCGACGTTTCGGTCGATCTCTCATATTTTCTGCACCGCATCCTTATCGGTATATTATCCCGAGGTCCAATCGCCCCAGGCTGGCTTCTGATGTACTGCAAACCCACACGGCGGGCCGATTGAGCACAGGACATTGCGAGGGACCGCTGTTCGCGGAAGGCTTCCACGCATACCGGTCGTTGCGACAACGGGTGACACGACAGCGGAGCTTGCGATAAGCAAGACTATCCATCGCTATGTGGCACTCTTCGAGCGACGACTCACGCCAGCGGCATCGGCTGCTGATCGGCGTTGCGCGACGAGCTCATTCTTCCCGAATGCAGAGGTATGCTTCTCCCAATTTGTCAATCGATCCCGCAAACGCTCTTGCTCTACCCGCTGTGAAATCTGCCCGTAGATGTTCTGCACTTCCATTGGATCCGCCCGACGATTAAACATCATATCGCCAAATGAACGGTAATCCCATTGTTCTCTGGCAGCCGTTGGATCGATCCAGTGGCCAAGTTTATATTGCTCGCCGATCGCAGATACTTGCGACCAGTTTTCCGAGAAGACGCAGTCTCGATTTGGGGGCGTCCCTGCAACCAGAGTCGGAATGAGGGATTGCCCGGGCAGCGGCGAGGCCTTTCCATCTCGCGTGGCGCCTGTAAGCTCCATGATCGTTGGCACGAAATCGAGGTGTGTCGATAGGCCGTCGCAGACTGTCTTTTGGCGAAATCGTTTCGGCCACGAGACGATGAAAGGCACGCGTAGAGTGTCTTCATACACATTATGTCCCAAGGAACATTTTTCCACCATGCCGTGATGCGCCACAAAATCTCCATGGTCTGAGGAGTAAATGACAAATGTATTTTCATCCAATCCGAGCCGTTCTAGCTCATCGACTATTTCTCCTACATAGTGATCGGTCTCGCTGACCAAAGCATAGTAATACGCGATGTAGCGCTGATAAATCTCCGGATGTTCGGCGGCCTTGCCGCAATCCCAGGGTGGTCTCATGCGTCTGCGCCAGATCTCCAGCAATGGGGGCACCTCATCAATGGGCTGGCGGACGTTTGGCGGAAGCACCATATCCTTGATGGGGTACAACTCCGCCCATCGACGAGTTGGTGTGTAAGGTTGATGGGGGTGGAGAATGCTCGACCAACAGAAAAACGGCTTGCCGTCCTGTTTTGCCTGACGTAAAAAGCGCCGTGTCTGCTCGGCGACATATTCGCCTGCACGATAACGGTCGTCCACCTCGGATAGCAGACACATCAGGTCCGCCTGGAAGGCTCCTCCTGGGTAATTCTTATCCCAATCGCGCAGATGAGCTTGCCATTGCTTCGGGTGATCCTGCTTCAACCAGTCCCAATAGCTTTCCTGCGATGGATCTTGTTTGGGGCTGATCGTCGTCGCCGACTCATTCCATCCCATTCGCAGGCCATCTGCGAGATGCCGTTTACCAAATGAGGCGGTGCGATAGCCCGCTTGCTGGAGCATCTGTTGTAACACCGGGTATAGATCGGGATGCACCGGATTATCACCATTGGTTAACACACCAGTAGTCCGTGGATAAAGTCCCGTCATCATGGCAGTTCGAGAAGCGATGCATATCCCATCCGCACAATAATGACGATTGAACCTCATCCCACGAACGGCTAAACAATCCAGGTTGGGCGTCTTGACAATCGGATTCCCATAACATCCGAGCGCGTTGGCGTTATGCTGATCGGCAAAGAGTAACAGAATATTTGGCCTGTCGTTGTGTGCATCGTAGCCGAACCCACTATTTGCGAAGGCTCGCGCCATGCCGTTCATGCCTAAGCCTCCCAGGGCCGCACACCCAACCGCCCCTGACAGAATCTGCTGACTAAATCGACGCCTACTCATTCTTTTTCCCATAACGTCCCTCACCCTCTCACAATACCTTTTGGCATCGCAACCATCTAGTTGAGCATCACCTCATGGTTCACATCATGCCTAACGCTCCATTGGACAACCTGAAAGATTGTCCCTGACTTTGCTGCGTTAGTCTATCTTTGCAACTCGTTTAAACTCCAACACAAAGGAATGGCATGCAACGGCGCCAATGCCTCACTGCTGATCTAAATGTCCTTCTTTTCCCAATACCCCTCGCAGGTTGTCCTTTTCGCCGCTGGAGCCTGCTCCCCCTCCATTGTGGAAGCAAATCTTTGCTCTACTCCCACAGTGACCTTGTATCTATCACTGTTAGAACATTTCTCCCGTAGGCGAAGGGAGAATAGGTATCGCGGATATACCCGTTCCTCGAAGAACGGGTACGTCCACGACCGCCTAATTAGGACACGGTATTAGCAGAGATCATCTATAGGGTTGTGCTGAGTCTGCATGATTTCTCATTGACATCAGTCTCCCCATTGCAAACAGCAGATGGATATGTACCTCACGTCGGATAGGTCGATCTATGCGTAGGCCACCTCCATCGATGTCACACCAGTTTCCTCGCCTTTACGCTTGTTAGGAAGGGTGAGTGCACCTGCTCCAGCCAGGTGATGAGGCGTTCCTTCATCTCGTCCGCTCGGCCTGCGTATTTCGAGCGATCGTCTGCTGGACCGAGTAAATTGTGCATTTCAAAAGGATCATTCTTCATGTCATAAAGTGCATCGGTAGCATGGGATTCGGGGGACTCCGCCATCATCAACTTCCAATCCGCGGTTCTCACCATGTAGTTTGGAACGTTGGGGTGCGCCGCAGGGTCCGTCGCCCACTCCGAGACACGGTAGTCCGGCCCGGATGGACCGCTGCCCTCAATCAAGGGGCGCAGAGAATAGCCATCTCGTTTTGGCGCTTTCACCGCCAGGTAGTCCAGGATGGTTGCGAACAGATCCCGCCCGGACACCGGTTGTTTGACTACCGAGCCAGGCGCGATCACGCCCGGCATCCGCATTAGCAACGGCACGCGGACGGATTCCTGGTAGAACACCATCTTCGAAACCATCCCATGCGAACCGAGCATCTCGCCATGATCAGCGGTAAAGATGACCAAGGTATTGTGCGCCAGGTTGAGTTCGTCGAGCCTATCCAGCACGCGTCCAACCTCATGGTCTACATCTGCCACCATGGCATAGTACGCCGAAGTAAACTGCCGCACGTAATCGGCGTTGTGGTAGTGCGCCATGCTCTCGGCGCGTAACCGGTAGGGCGACCAGCGATCCGCCGGCGCGAGATTTTTGGGTAGTGGCATATTCGCGGCCGGGAACATGTCTGCGTACGGCTCGACGGCGAGGAACGGCGGATGCGGTGGACCGATAGAACACGTCAAGCTAAAGGGTCCCTCTTTCATCTCGCCCAGTGCTGGCAGCGTTTGGCTCGCCGTATAGGCCGCTAAACTATATTCGGCAGGCACGTCTACAACGCCAACGACACCTTGCTGCGAGCGCTTTATTCTCCGTTCCGCCAATTCTCCTCCCTGCTGGGCCTCGGCGTACTGGGTATCGACGGGATAGGGCCTGTAGAAACGGGCATAGTCGTTATCGAAGAGCTCTCCCTTGACCGCAGGCCGAGGCGGCGTATGCTCCTTCAGATAGGCGAGGAATTCCTTATGCTCATTGGGGATGCCGGGCAGGATAGGGATGGAGGCTACCTTATTATCGTAGGTTCGCGTCATGTTATAAGGCGCATGCCATTTCCCGTAATATCGGGACATGTACCCTTGCTCGTGAAGTAGATTGTCGAAGCTAGGCCCCGGGTCGCTGACCATATCCTTGGCCGCGTCGTTTCCGTAGACATGGGTGGTTGCCGAACTCGAACCGGTCAGGATCTCCGTTCTTGACGGCACACAAACCGGGTAAGAGCAATTCGAGTCGGTGAATCGCACGCCTTCGCGGGCAAGACGATCGAGATTGGGCGTGGGAAGCATGGAGTTCCCTGCGCAACTCATACAGTCTCCCCGAAACTGGTCGGCAATGATAAACAGCAGATTTGGCCGTCGCGAGGTCGTCGAGGCGGCAGCATTTAGTCCTGAAGACCACTCGGAAGCCGAAGCTAGGGTGGCTGTAACGGAAGCAATAAAGTGGCGGCGGTTCATGTTTACTCCTTTACACGATCCTTAGTATGTAACAGCGATGATTTGCGATAGCATCATACTTTCTTGCCTGTTGCGTCGCATCTACATTCTGGAAAGAACGGCCCATAGGACTCTTTGGGTCATTGATGCTTCGGGCTTCGCGCCTAATATCAACTGAGTTCCATACACGCCTTCGTCGATGATGGGCGTTGCTGATTCCCAAGAGTTAGGGATCCATGCCCGGCAGACTCCGAGGTATCCGCTTGCTACGCGACAGGCACTCTTTCTGACAGGCAGAGACCTCGTATGTTGTCTTTGCTTCCTCATAACTTCTCACACGCTCAGTTAGAACACCAACCGGCCGGCCAGCTGCATCGTTCTGGCTTGACCGCTGCTCAGGATCTGACCGAAGAGACCACTTACCACATTGCCATTTGGAACTCCTAGAACGGCATTGTTAAAGACATTGAATGCTTCCGCCCGGAATCCGAACGTTAGGCCATGGTCGAAATGCTCTTCGCGATCCAGGCTCATGTCCCAATTGATATAGGCTGGCCCACGAAGGTCTGGCTCAATGCGGTTTCCATCTCCGGTGGTGAATGGAGCAGCGGGAGCATACGCAGTCGTATCGAACCATTCCTCCGGAGTCTGGTTCCTCAAATGCGGATCGTGCAGCCTATTAGCCACCGCGGTGATACCTGGAAGGTGAGTACTGTTAGGCCCGGTTATCACTACGGGGACGCCTGAGCCGATGGTTGTCACTCCGGCCCATTGCCAATTGCCCAGGAGGTGAGAGAAGAGGCCCTGATTGAAGAACCTTGTGTGCGGGCCGAAGGGAAGTTGATACACATAGTTGATAACGAGCCAATGAGTGCGGTCATAGTCTGCTAAGCCACGGCTAAGACCCAAATCGTCTGGGTCGATAATTGTAGTCGCCCGCCCACCAAAACGTTCTGGTATGTCTGTAATCGCCTTGCTAAGAGTATAGGATACTTGCATAAACAGGCCATGCTTGTCTTGATGCTCCATCTGCACTGTAAAAGCGTTATAGTACGAATCACCGACCGGGGCTTTGCTCCACGTTACTCCGTCGTACTGAGGAAATGGCTCAAGCAGATTCGCATATGCGATGGTCCGCGCTCCGATCACTCCCGGCACAAGACCGGCGTACGGATTTTTCACCTGCACGGTCAGTTGATTTCCCAAGCTTAGGTCTCCGATTGGGGCAACGTCCAGAGGCTGATTATTCCAGAGATGCTCACCACGTGATCCAGCATAGGATGCAGTAAGAACGGTGCCGCTAGTGATCGACCGCTGCACGCTGAGGTTATAGTTCTGCGTGTTCGGAATTGTGTTGACTCTCAACGGGTCGGTCAATCCACTGCCGACGACGGAACTCGTTGTACCGGGATAGGGCAGGTAGCCCGCCTGATAGGGACTGGAGATTGAGCCGCCTGGGGGGGGGGTGTCAGGAGCTGGAGAAGGAGGGCCTAGGAAGACTTTGGTTATTACTTGGTAGCCGCTGTTGATAATCGCAAAGTCGCTCCCGGTATCGACACTCAAGCCATAGCCACCGCGAATCGCTGTCTTATTGAAGAGTTGGTAGGCAAATCCCAAACGTGGGCTGAGCCAGTTAGCTGTTGGATTCTGGGTTCGGGGGTTTCCATCTTGTCCAGCAAACTCGATACTTCCCGGTGTGTGTGTTACTGGGTCTGGCACCGTCGGGTTAAACCACGTGAGCTGGTTAAAGCGGTCTGTCCAGCCGGTTAAGCCGTCATATCGAATACCCAGATTCAATGTAAGCGTGGGTGTCACCCTGTAGTCATCGTTGAGATAGCCATCCGTATTTTTCTGAGAAAATGTAGCTGATTGATCTCGGCTGATTTGACCTCCATCGGGAATGCCCATCAGCAGACTGGCAAGGCCCCATCCTGCATCCGTACTGGCGACAACAGGATTCGGACCTTGCGTATAGTCCCTTCCAAATGTAAACGTACCATCTGGATTGAGGGGACGATATTCGTTGAAGTAGGCAAATCGGTATTCGAATCCAGTCGTGATGGTATTTGGGCCTTTCACCCAGGTTAGATGCACTTGTCCTTGGTTGTTTCCTTCAGCGTCCCTATCGAAGGCAGAATTATCAAGGCCTAGGTCCGACGTGTCCGCAACCGTAAATAGAGGAAATGATGGGTATTCGACTTGTTGCTCAAAGGAAGTGGGCAAGCCGAGGCTTGTGGCGTTGAATCCCGCACTTTCAATCGCGGTGTTATATAGCGAGCGAGAGAAGGCTCCGCGGAATTCTGCGACTAAATTAGGAGTTATCGTCCACGTATCGCTAGTGGCACCCGTCCAAAGATGGTTCTTTGCCTCACCTGGATCGCCATTCGTGCCTGTCGCCGGAAATGCGATATTGACCAGCGGCGTTACCTTATTCGAAACACTCCGGCCCACATAAATAAATGCTTTATTGCTCGTCCCGAAGTTTTGGTCCAGACGAACCAGAATGTTGTCAGCCTTATCTGTGCTCGATTCGGTCAATTGATAGTTGTCATAGATGCCTTCCGTGCCTGGAGCATTGGGTAACGGATAGTAATTAAGAACTTTCAACGCAATGGGGTTGATCCTGTTAGCCGGGATGATGTTGTTCGGGAATGGGCTTCGGGTCCATTGGTCTGTCGTTCCAGGTACAAGCCTGGTGGTGTCTGGATCGTAAATTGTGATTTTGTTCCCCTTTTCATCTACGAGGGCGGAAAAGTCTCCTGTACGCATAGCTGGGGTTGGGACAGAAGCTGTGATCAGTTGCGGGGTGGTTGATGGGTTGAACTCCACGTCCACGAAGAAGAATGTTTTATTTCGCCCGTTATACAATTTCGGGAACCAAATGGGGCCACCCACGGCAACTCCATATTCGTTCCAGTGGGTGGGTGTCCTGGGCTGGTCAACATGGTTCGCATACCACCCGTTGGCCTTAAAGATCGTGTTCTGCAGGTATTCGTATGCGGTGCCATGGAATTGATTCGTACCATATTTGGTGCTCAGCGTCGCAACGCCCGCGCCTGCCATGCCGTACTGGGCGGAAAAGTTATTGGTGATGAGCTTGAGTTCTCCAACGGCCTCCAATGGCGGAGTATAGACTACGTTTCCTGTTGAGGTATTCTCCAGCGTAGTTCCATTGAGAAGAACATTGGAAGTGCGCGTCATTCCTCCATCTATATTGGAATTAACCGAATCCTCAGCTCCTGTGGTCGAGTCCGGAATGACGCCCGGCTCCAGCGCCATCATATCCAATGGATTGCGGCCCAGTTGAGGTAGTTCATTGATCTGTTCGTTATTGACTGTGCCTCCAAGCTCAGAGTTCGTGGTTTCAAGCTGGATCTCTGATGCGTGAACGATCACCGTCTGGCTCACGTTCCCAGGCTTAAGAGAGAATTTGAGAGTCGTGGAAAGATCGACCGTAAGATGAATACCAACGATGACCTTTTCATCAAAACCTGGCTTTTCCGCCTTCACGTTATAGTAGCCGTAAGTCAGATATGGCAGCGTAAAGTAGCCGTCTGCGTTCGATACCGTGGTAGTAACAGTTGCCGTGTCTGCGTTGGTGGCAGTAATCGTTGCGCCAGGGATAGCAGCTCCCGAGATGTCTTGCACGGTGCCGACAAGGGTCCCCTGTTCGGCCTGAGCTGCACTTCGCCGGGGAAAGAAAAAGAGAACCAATATTGGTATGGTGAGGATCAGGGTTGGGAGCAGGAGCGGTTGCTTGAGCAAAACGTGACGCATCATGGAGCGCCACCTCATTGCTGGATGGCGGAGATGCGCTCCGAACCTAATACGACGCTGGGGCGCTGACTTGTGGGTCGCTAGTCGAAAGCAATCAGCCAAAAGACGGCTTTGCATACTCTACTCTCCTATGAGTCGCAGGTCTTTGATCAGTCCTGCGTCTTTCCGACGGTCTTCGGCGTTATTACGGATCGTTGCGGCGGGCTGAGGATAGCTCCAGCAGCGGGAATTAGTTTCGCCTTCATCACGTATCTGAGCGTGCAACAATCTCATCGTTCCTCTATTCGGCTTTTGTTTCGTCCCCGGAATCAGCAGCCGGGAGATAATTATGAGGGCGGAGCCATCCTAACTCCTCTTTCGTCCTGGCGCGAGGTGACATAGATCGCAACGTGGCATTAGGTTGCAGATAGCTGCCGCTGGACGGCGACACTCCATGATGCCGTCAGGGCTCGTTCCAGGTTCTGACTCCATGCTCGTGGGCCTCCTGTTGAGCGTTGGGCCGCGTTTTTGCGAATTGGCTCGGCTAGGAGGAGCAAGCATTGGCTGGGAGGTTCCGTGAGCACGGCCTTGCGGGTGGCAATCAAATTCCAGCCCGTTGCGGGGTTCATTGCGCCTGGCATTCGCCGTCTGATGGGAGGGCGGATGCATCATGGACTCTACCTCGCCCTCAGCGCACAGCCCAAGGTGGGTGAAGGAGAACTGCCTTTGGTTGCCCGAGGTCATCGAACAGTTGCTTCCTGTAGTTCATGCTGGTGCCTCCTGCGATTACGTCAGCTTGCCGGAGCCGACGGCCAAGCATCCTGCTTGGGCTAGGTAAGGAGTCGCATTGCCTCTTTGGATACAGCGCGACCAGATCGCAACTCCGACTGAGGCCACGCAGTTTGAAGGATGGTGGGCTGCCTTGTAAAGGTGTTTTCACCGTTTACAATCCACGCCTTCCGTGTGGTGCAGTGGAAATGCTTTAAAATGAAGGTCTTGCAATATATCTTCTGGACGCATTGGGTCGACTTTCCACTGTGTAACGGGGCGTTCATAGAGCCGGTGAACAGGGCGACGCCCTGAGTCGCCTGGAAGCTGAGGAAGTCGGAGTTCAGGCAGACTTTAAATAGTGATTGGCTTGATTCCTGCCGTCGATTATCTTGAGCTGGCTCCGGTCGTTTGGACAGTTTTTTCAGTTTCTTAAGTGGAAAAGTTGTTCAGCTGGTGGTCGT
>JAJYVK010000014.1 GCA_021792075.1 Actinomycetes bacterium
GCGGCGCTCTGAGATTGGTACTGTATAACCTGAGTACGCTCATCTGGCAATGGGAATGAACCGTCTCGAATGCACAGACAGCACCTCAAAGCCCTTGGACCTGAGGAAGTCCGGTTAGCCCGGGAGATTGGATCAGAGGTCGGATCCGAGACAGACGAATGACCGGGACTCTCATAGGGACGAGGGCGATGCCTGAGTGTCAAGGGGACCAGGGCGTTAGCTTGAGCGCTTCGCTATTAAGGAGAGATGATGGCCGACAGAGTATTTTTGAGGGGAATGACCTCCGCGACTTACACCTTGAAGGAGTTCCGGGAGCAGCAGCTGAAGGCTCCACGGGTGCGAGGCGAAGATGTGGTCGTGACCGACATGTCCGTCGGCTACGGTGATATCGGAAAGGACACCCACAACTACTGGCGGGTCGCGCCAGGAGACGATCCGTTTTGGACTCAGACCCTTCAGGTGCACTTCGTAGAGCTCCCCCCGCACTCGTCGAACAACGGCCACGGCCATCAGAATGAGGCGGCTTTCTACATTCTCAAAGGAAGAGGCTACGAGATTCACGACGATAAGCGCTACGATTGGTCGCAGGGTGACCTGGTATTCGTCCACACCGACTCGGTTCACCAGCACTTCAACCCGTACGACGAGACTGCTTTGGCGCTCGTGACAAAGGCCAAGAGTGCTTGGATGTATCTCGGTCTCGTTCAGCAGGGGAGCAAGAGCCAGATCGACGAGCCGAGCCGTTTCGGGGAGCGGATCGAATGGGGGCAGATCTGGACCCCCGGAGTCCTAGAGCGCAAAAAGGTCGTTCATGGAAGCGAGACCGCATGGCAGGACACCCCGCTCGGCCGGGTCAAGGTGCTATCGTCGCCTCAGAAGAGCGATCTTCGCAATTTCAGCGTTGACGTCTTCGAACTCGAAATACCCGCCGGTGGCAGCTCCGGCAGGCGCTGGCAGATGGCAGACGAGATTCTCTATGTCATCTCGGGTTCCGGCTACTCGCTCCATTGGGAGGTCGGGGCGGACATTGCCGAGAAGTACTACGCCAGGGTCGCCAATGAGCCTACGAGACATGAGATCAAAGCCGGCGACACCCTCTATGTACCGCAGAACACCGTTGCCCAGCACTTCTCCTCGGATGGCCAGCCTTTGCATCTTCTTTCCGCCCAGAACAGGCTTTTCAAGATGCTCGGATATGACAACGTGGTTTATCTCGATGATCGTTCCTGATCCAGCGGAGCTGAGAATTAAGGCTGGTGTCATTGAACTAGCGCGCTGTTTCTGAGAGACTTGTTCTCTCTCCGGGTGACACCCGGATTGACGGGACGTTGCTGACCCTTCCCATGCGCAGTCAAGCGAGCGTATCGGCGCTATCGCAGTGTCTGGCATTGCCGTTGGATCGTGTCGGCGATCGATTTCCCAATGTGGGGATCAAAGCTGATTTCTTCGACCGTCCGGAGTTAGGACGTTTGGTTCATACGAAAGGATTTTGGGGCATGCCCCTCGACCCAATAACAGCACAGGTGATACAGAATCGCCTCTCCGGAATCGTCCAGGAGATGCAGACTAATATATTCAGGACCGGCTATTCGACGATTGTCCGCGAGTCTCAGGATGCCAGCTGCATGATCCTGGATGCGAACGGCGACGTTGTCGGCGAGCATGTAATTCTGCCTCTCCACATAGCTGCCCTGCCAGAGGTGATCCGGGCAATCTACAAGGCATACGGTGACAGGATCTATCCCGGCGACGCTTTCATTACCAACCATCCATACATCTCCGGCGTTACGCACTCGATCGACATGGCTGTTGCTGTGCCGGTCTTCGTGGGTGAGAAACTTGTGGCTTTCTGCACCAGCATCGCGCACAAGAGCGATCTGGGCGGGATGGTGCCTGGCACGGGATCGGGGAACGCCCGAGAGCTGTTTCAGGAAGGAATCCAGTACCCGCCGGTCAAGTTCACAGACCGCGGACAGGTGATCCCTGAGGTCGAGGCGATCCTGAGGGCCAACAGCCGGACTCCGGATGTGATACTTGGGGACATACGCGGCCAGGTCGGCACTGCCCGCCTTGGCGAGGAGCGCCTATTGGACATGGTCTCGAGGTACGGTCTCGAGACGGTTCTCGAGACCTTTGCGGATCTTCAGGACAAGACTGAGAAGCGGGTGCGCAGAGTGGTCTCGGGATGGAAGGACGGGGTCTTCGAGGCGGAGGCCTGGGTGGACAACGATGGCATCCAGCTCGATCGTCCAATTCTTTACCACGTCCGGATCGAGAAGACCGGAGACCGGATCATGTTCGACTTTTCCGAGTCGGCGGATCAGACGCTGGGACCGCTGAATGTAAGGCCGCCGCTGGTCCGCGGCTGCTGCTACTACGCAATGGTCGCAATGATCGATCCCGAACTGCCGAACAACGGCGGACTCGCTCGTGTGGTGGAGACGAGATTTCGCAGGGGTTCCGTGCTCGATCCTCTCTTTCCCGCGCCAACCAACACCTATATGGCCTCTGCCACGGCTGTCACCGAAGCTGTGCTCCAGGCGATGAATGGCTTGATACCAAAGAAGAAGGTCGCCGGAATGGGCGGTGTAGGAGGGATGGTAATTGGGGGCCAGCGGCACGACGGCTCGTCCTATGTTCAATACGAGCTAATCGGTGCCGCTTATGGTGCACGTTCCGGAAAGGATGGGGCCTCGGGGGTCAGTGTCCTACTGGACAACGCCAAGACCGCGCCAATCGAGGTGATAGAGACGGAGTTTCCGGCGCGCGTTCGCCGCTTCGAGCTGATAACCGACTCTGGAGGAGCAGGTGAGTACCGTGGCGGCCTGGCTGCCCGTCGCGAGTACGACATCCTCGCTCCAAAGGCTCAGCTGACTCTGCGGGGAGGCAAGCACACCCAGCCACCTTTTGGTACCGACGGCGGAAAGCCAGGCCGGCTCGGAGTCTGCATCATCAATCCGGGCCAGGAGAACGAGCAGTCTTTGCCGAGCCGATTTGGCGGCGTGGTGCTGCAGAAGGGGGATGTGCTTCTCCTTGAAAAAGCGGGAGGCGGAGGGCTTGGCCCACCCAAGGAGAGGAATTGGGACGCCCTGGTCGAAGATGTTTTAGATGGCTACGTGAGCTTTGAGGCCGCGGTTTCCGATTATGGCGCCGACCCCGACCGCTTGAGAGAGATTCTTTTTGACTGGACCGGTGGAGAATGAATAACGAAACAGGAGTGCGGCGCCTGAGGGTGGGAGTGGACACCGGCGGCACATTCACTGACTTTGTCATCCTCGATGAAGAACGAGGAACTCTCGATGTCTTCAAAGTTCCTTCGACCCGTCCAGACCAAGCAGACGGCATAATCGGCGGACTGGCGGAATTCTTGGCGAGTTCAGGTGACTCCGCTTCCGCGGTCACATTCTTCTGTCACGGGACCACGGTCGGAACGAATGCGATACTAGAGGGGAACGGCGCCCGAACGGGACTGGTCGTCACAGAGGGTTTCCGCGGCGTATACGAGGTTGGCGAACAGGCACGCGGCGCGGGCAGCATCATATACGACCTCTTCTTCGACAAGCCTCCCCGGCTCGTCCCAGGACGCTTGACAGAGGAGGTGCGAGAGCGGGTGGGCTCAGCAGGCGAGGTGCTCCTAGACCTTGACGAAGAGAGTGTCCGCAAGGCTATTCGCCAGCTTGTTCGCCATGGTGTCGAGTCCGTGGCTGTCTGCTTCCTCTTCTCCTTTAAGCATCCCGAACACGAGGAGGAGGTCCGTCGCCTTTTCAAGGAGATCGCTCCAAATATGAACGTCTCCATCTCATCAGAGATCGCTCCCGAAATAAGGGAGTACTACCGGATGTCCACCACTGTGGTCAATGCATACCTGAACCCTCTTCTTGAACTTTACGTCAAGAGCCTGGACGACCGCTTGCGCCAGCTTGGCGTCGGCACTGACCAGCGCTACATCATCAGATCCAACGGGGGCGTGGCCTCCTTTGACACTGCCCGCGGCAGAAGCGTGCAGACGATTCTATCCGGCCCGGCCGCTGGCGTGGTGACCGCCCAGCACGTCGCTGAATCGACTGATCTGGCAAATCTGGTCACCTTCGATATGGGCGGGACTAGCACTGACGTGGCACTCGTCAAAGAGGGAGAGGCAGTTCGTCGCATGGGCGGCAAGGTACACAATCTCGACGTCTTGGTGCCGATGCTTGACATCCATACGGTTGCGGCGGGGGGCGGAACGATAGCTTGGGTGGATGAGATGGGCGCGCTTCAAGTAGGACCGCGCAGCGCAGGATCCGATCCCGGCCCGGCTTGCTACGGGAAAGGCGGCACGGAGCCAACGGTCACCGATGCAAACGTGGTGCTCGGCGTGCTCAGTGTGGCGCAGCCGTTGGCTGGTGGTGCTCTAGAGCTTGATCGCCAGGCAGCGGAGAGGGTCATTTCGGAAAGGATTGCCAAGCCTCTGGGACTGTCCGTCACCGCCGCCGCCCGAGGAATCGTGGAGATCGTGAACGTCAAGATGCAAGAGGCAATAAAGGTGGTCTCCTCTAATCGCGGATACGATCTTCGGGACTTCTATCTTTTCGCCTTTGGTGGCGCAGGGCCGCTGCATGCATCGCAGATCGCCGAGGAGATGGGGATGAAAGGGGTCGTGATTCCCCCCTATCCCGGGGTGACGAGCGCTCTAGGTCTCCTGCTTTCAGATGTGCGCCACGACTACGTCTTCGCCGACCTCAAGGATCTGGATGAGGTGAAGCCAAGCTACGTCGCCTCGGTCCTTTCCAAGCTCCGAGGCGATGGAATGCGCCAGCTCGAGGAGGAGGGCTTCGCTCCCAATCGCTGCCATTTTGTCTGGGGAGTGGACCTGCGCTACATAGGGCAGGGCTACCAGCTGACGGTGCCGCTGCCCGACATTCCGAAGGCTATTGAAGATCTCCATCAGCTGCGCCGACGCTTTGACGAGGCGCATCTCCAGTTGACAGGCCATTTCGCTCCTGAGGAGCGGGTCGAGGTTGTCAACTACAGGGTGACCGCGATTGCCTCGGTTCCGCGCGCTCCGCTGGCGGTCCCTCTTCCAGAAGATGCAAGCCTTGAGTTGGCCCATGTCGGGGATACCGAGGTGTTCTTCCAGGATGCGATGGAAAAGGTGCCCATGTATCAGCGAAGCCGCCTGGCCGCGGGAATGGAGGTGGCGGGACCTGCGATAATCATACAGAACGACTCGACCACAGTTCTCGGCCCGGGTCAGGCCGGAGTTGTGGACGGTTGGGGCTATCTTCGCGTCGAATCGCGGCGCTAATCCGGTTGTAAAGGCATACTTAGAGCAAGAGGGGGCATGGCATGAGGTTGGCTGGTCGGGTGGCTATTGTAACCGGAGGCGGCAAGGGGATTGGGGCGGAGTATTCAGCGGGCCTGGCGGCGGAGGGCGCCAAGGTCGTGGTCGCAGACATCGACGCCAATGGCGCGAAAGAGGTCGCGAGCAAAATTCGCTCAGATTCAGGTGAAGCGATCGCCGTCAGCGTAGACATCTCAGATCCCCATAGCACCGACGAGATGGCCAAAGCCGCACTCTCGTCGTTTGGAAGGATCGACATCCTCGTGAACAACGCCTCCCTGATGAGCGCACTGCCGAGGAGGTCCTGGTACGAGATTCCCGTGGATGAGTGGGACCAGGTGATGGCGGTGAACCTCCGAGGAATGTTTCTCTGCTGCCTGGCGGTGTATCCTTCGATGAAGGAGCAAGGGAGCGGAAAGATAATCAACATCTCCTCTGGGAGAATTCTGGATGGACTTCCTAATCGGCTTCACTACACTACTTCCAAGGCTGGAGTTGTCGGATTCACCCGCGCCTTGGCGAGAGAGGTCGGTGATGACAACATCTGTGTGAACGCCATCTCGCCGGGCTTCACCCAGAGCGAGACCCAGGTAAAAACGAGCAGCGCTCAGTATATGAAGGCTCATATAGACCGCCGCTGCTTCAAGAGGGAGCAGTATCCAGCTGATCTAGTGGGAACGGTGATCTTTCTGTCGTCGCCGGAGAGCGACTTTATGACCGGTCAGCTTCTCAATGTCGACGGCGGTTACTCGATGCATTAGTTGTAGGGATCTAAATATTTTTTGGAAAGTTCATCTTAGGGGGACGGGGAATGAGCTGGCTTGTGGGGATCGATACTGGCGGAACCTTTACCGATTTGGCTGCCGCTGATACCGAGACAGGAACGATATACACGCTCAAGGTGCCTTCGGTGCCGGAGAATCCTGCGCTTGCAGTCATGGCGGCAGTGAGCCAGCTGGTCGAAGAGTACCCGGTGGCATGGTCGGATATACACTTTCTAGCTCACGGTACAACCGTTGCCACGAATGCGATCCTCGAGGGCAAGGGAGCCAGCGCAGGCCTTTTGGTCAACCGCGGGCTCCGGGCTATCTACCCGATGAGGGCTGGAAACCATCCTGCAGGTCCGGATCTGATCGATCCCTACTACACCAAGCCGCCCGAGCTGATCAGTCCCGCGCTGACCCGGGAGGTGAGAGGACGAATCGGTTTCGACGGCGGCGAGGTCGAGCCTCTGGACGAGGGCGACGTGCGCAAGGCGGCGGCTGAGCTGAGAGGCAAGGGGGTGGAGTCAATTGCGGTCTGCTACCTCTTCTCCTTTACGAACTCCCGGCACGAAGAGAGAACCAAAGAGCTGATACACGAGGTATTTCCAGAGTGCAGGGTGTCGCTGTCAAGCGAGGTCTTGCCAGTCATACGGGAGTATCCGCGCCTTTCCACCACCGTCCTCGATGCATCCGTGGGACCGGTGGTTTCGCGCTACTTCGAGGATCTCAGCGGCCGCCTGGGCAAGGCGGGTATCAATACGCAGCGCTTCTACATCATGCAGTCGAGCGGTGGGCTGAAAAGGATGTCCCTTGCGGTGCGTTACCCGAATGAAACCCTTCTCTCCGGCCCGGCCGCGGGGGTGGTTTTCAGCCAAAAGCTGAGCGAGCAGAGTGGCTGCCCCAATCTTCTCACCTTCGACATGGGGGGAACCAGCGCCGATATGAGCGTGCTGGCCGGAGGGGCGGTCGACGAGACGCGTGAGGGCGCGATCGCCGGCCAAGACCTTGGAACCCCGATGATTCAGATTCGTACCATTGGCTCAGGTGGCGGAAGCCTGGCCTGGGTCGGCAAGGATGGCCTTCTCAAAGTGGGGCCGCAGTCGGCAGGTGCAGTCCCTGGTCCCGCCTGCTATGGAAGGGGCGGGATGGAGCCGACCGTCACCGATGCAAACGTGCGGCTCGGTTACCTGAGCGTTGACAACTTTCTGGGTGGACGGATGGCGGGAAATGCCCAGCTTGCTCAACAGGCACTCGCCAGGGTCGGCGAAACCCTTGGCATCGATGACGCCGCATTGGCGCGCGGCATCTTGAAGATAGTCGACACCCAGATGGCCGTCGGACTGCGGATGGCACTGATGGAGCGGGGCGCCGATCCCAGGGAGTTCGTTTTGGCCGCCTTTGGCGGCTCCGGCCCGGTCCATGCGGTCAGGCTCGCCCGCGAACTTGGCATAAGCCGGGTTCTCATACCGAGATTCCCAGGGATCGCATGTTCAATGGGGCTGTTGAACACGGTAGTCAAATACGTCTATCTTCAGAGCTTTCTTGCCCGCTTTCATCAGGTCGATCCGTCGGCGATCGAACGCGGCTTTGCCGACCTTCGTGACAGGGCTCTCAAAGATCGCGAGGTGGAAGGTTTGGACGACGACTCCTCGGAGATCATCCACCAGCTCGATATCCGCTATCCCCGGCAGGGCTATGAACTCTCAGTCACTCTTGAACACAAAGAGGGTCGTCCCGTGGTCAGTCTCGATACCATTAGGGAGCAGTTTCACCGCCAGCATCACAGCTACTACGGCATCTCCGCCCCTGATGAGGAGCCTGAGGTGGTGAATCTAAGGCTTGTCATGCACGGCCGGATCCCGCAAATGAGCTGGTCTGCACCTGAGATCGTCGAGGCGGACCCGCTCAAGGGCTTTCGCTCGTGTTGGTTCGACTCAGCCAGCGACTTCGTTTCCACCCCAGTCTACGACAGGGTTCGTCTGGCGCCCGGTACCGAGATGGAGGGGCCAGCGATCATCGAGCAGACCGACTCGGCCACGGTAATAGAGCCCGGGATGCGATTTGTCATCGACCCGGTCGGAAATCTAGTCATTCATCTGCCAGAGAAGAAGGAGGGCTAACCAAGATGGATCCGATCACCTTGGAGGTATTGGGCTACAGATTGGGTGAGGTGGTTCATACCATGGAGCATCTTCTCTTCCACAGCGGCTACTCGCCCATCTTGCGCGAGTCATATGACGGCAGCGCCACCATCTTGGACCGAAACGGAAACGTCGTCGCGGGATCGGGTGCTCCGTACCACCTATTTCCCTATTACTACACCGCCCAGTACATCATCGAACGCTTTTCCGGGGAGATCAGGCCCGGAGACAGCTACATGGCCAACGATCCATACCACTCCGGGAACTCCCATGTGCCCGACGTCGCGATCGTGACTCCGGTCTTCTATGGTGAGGAGCTGATAGCCTTCTGTGCATGCATAGCTCACAAGCCGGACATGGGTGGGATGGTTCCGGGCTCCTCTGGTGCAGCTGCTCGTGAGATCTATCACGAGGGCATTCTCTTTCCCGGTGTGCGAATTTGGAGCTCGGAAGGGATAAACCGCGATGTTGAAAGCATCCTGCGGCAGAACAGCAGGACCCCTGATGAAGTGGTCGGAGACGTGCGTGCTCAGGTCGGCTGCACTCAGGTTGGAGGGCAGCGCTTGGTGGGACTTTGTGATGAGTACTCTCCTGAGACGATTTCAGAAGCGTTCGACGAATGGATCGCAATTAGCCAGCGCCGTCTCGGCCAAGAGCTCGAGAAGATTCCGGATGGGGTGGGAGAGGGGACTGCTTACCTCGATAACGATGGAGTCGACCTGGATCAGCCGGTAAAGATTCACGTGAAGCTGACCAAGACCGGCTCCAAAGTGGAGCTGGATTTCAGCGGGAGCAGTCCGCTGGTCAAAGGTCCGGTTAACATCCGACCCCAGTCGACGGAGGCTGGAGCCACTCTGGCGCTTATCGGGCTGTTGGATCCACAGATACCGATAAACGACGGGATCAGGCGCTCCGTCGAGTTCAGAAATCCTCCAGGGCGGGTCACCCACGCTGTGTTCCCTGCTCCCGTGAACAACTACTATCCCACTATGCACCTCGTCTACTGTTGCGTGCAGCAGGCCATGGCTGAACTCTCTGGAAGGGCGGTTGGCCCGGCGGCTCTCGGCATCGGGGGGAACACCCTTGGCTATCCAAAGGCGAGAACAGGCCTCCCCGCAGTGCAGTACGAGCTGCAGAACACCTCGCTTGGGGGCACTCCCCGAAATGACGGCACGTTTGGCGCAATGGCAATGAACCAGGTGACCCCGAGCACCTCCTTGGAGATCCTGGAGTCCGAGTATCCGATGAGAGTGACCAGGTTCGAACCGATCATAGACTCCGCAGGTCCGGGAGAGTTCCGCGGCGGTTTAGGATACGTCCGTGAGTACGAGCTTCTCAGCGAGGCAAAGCTGAGCATTCGGATGGGGCAGTTTCGTTTTGGCGGATGGGGAGTCCACGGGGGAAAGGGACCACGGGAGACCGCCCGTGCCGTTCTGAACGAAGGTTCGCCCGCCGAAGAGCTCCTTCCACCGCTTCAGACGCGCGATCTCGTTTCAGGGACCCGCTTCGCTGTGAGGACTTCGGGAGGAGGCGGTTACGGTGACCCATTCAAGCGTGATCCCGAGCGGGTGCTGGCCGACGTCCAAAATGGCTATGTCTCACTTGAGCGGGCGTTATCGGACTACGGAGTGGTGATCGATCCGACGAAGATGGCGGTGGACCCGGCTCGAACCGATGAGGCACGCAGCTCGCGATAGCCGGTTAGACCGCCTCCAATTCAACTGTCTCGACCCAGTTGGCGCATCCGGCGCTGATCATCTAGCTGCAATTTGGCCGGCCTATGGCCAAATAGGCAGAGGTGGAGTAAAGTTGCTCCTGTCCACGCCGGTTAATGTGCTCGATGGGGCGGAGCTAAGACTAAGGGGACACCTACTTTACCTGCAAAGTACTTTGGGGGATAAGACGGTGACGGTCCAACATCAGCTCGATTCATCATTGCAAAAGCGCAGGCAAGGCCCGGCATACGAGAGGTTCAGCTCCATAGTCGACGGACCCATGCTGATTCTTGCCCTGGTAATGGTTCCCACGCTTCTGCTGCCATTCGTTGTGAAGGTTTCTCCCGCTGTTCAGGCTGCTCTGGATGCTATTGACTACTTCGTTTGGGCTCTTTTCGTGTTGGAGTACTGCGTTCGGCTTCTTCTGGCGCGCAACAGGAAGAACTTCTTTTTTCACAACATTCCAGACCTTGTAGTGGTCGTCATCCCGTTCCTGCGGCCTCTGCGCCTAGCCACCGGCGCGGTGAGAATTCTTAGCTTGACCCGCCTCGTGGCCATGGGCGGAAAGGTACTGGACCATGCTGGGCGGATCCTTGCCCACCGCGGCATTCACTACGCGCTTCTGGTCGTGGTTCTGCTGGTATTTATGGCTGCGGCTTTCGAGTGGCAGTTCGAGGCTCACACCCCGGGCTCGAACATCCACAGCTACGCGGACGCGCTCTGGTGGGCGTTCACGACGATTTCAACGGTCGGCTATGGAGACCGTTACCCGGTAAGCGCCGGAGGTCGCGGAGTGGCGGTGGTTCTGATGATCACCGGCATCGCGATGTTTGGAGTTCTCACCGCGACGATCTCATCGTACTTCATCGAGCAGCGGGGTCGCGAGGCCCAAGTTCGACTCGACGATCTCATCGAGAGGCTCGACCGCATAGAGATCCTGTTGACAGCAGGCCTTGGGCCTCTGGAGATAAACCAGGATTTCGAGGCTTTTGACGCCGACTTGCAAAGCGGACCCATTAGCTAGAGGCGATCGAAGACGTTAAATAGATCTGGCCGCCCTTCCAAACTTCAACTAGGCGGGTAAGGAGCTCCTTCAATAGAAGTCATCGATGGCTGGTTGACGGTGGTGTGCTCGAGAAATTTCTCAGCCGCGCGGAGCGCGTGGCTTTCCCACCGGGATCAAGATAGCCAAGAAGCTTATTGCCGCGCCAACAAGGTTGATGAGAGGCAGGGACCAGCCGAAGGTCAGCCATCCGATGGCCCACATGCAGCAGAATACGATCCAGAGCATTCTGGCCAGACTCACTTCCATTGGCTGCTCCTTTGCTGCGGGACCGTCAACAGAGCCAACTATATAGTCTGTCAAGGCAAAAAGGCTAGGGTTCCCCGCCAAATACAGGATTTCGACTCCAGGGGCAGGCAAACGCAAGAGCTGAGGCTGGTTCGGGATGCGGCTTTGACCGATGTTGGCTACTCTACCGATGCCGGTATCGACTCCCAACCCATGTGATGGCCGTATACCATGCCTGAGTCGATCTGCGGACCGACGAGGCGGTAGTGCGGGAATCTGGTCAGCGTCTCTTCAAGAACGATATTCATCTCGAGCCGGGCGAGATGCATTCCGAAGCAGGTATGGATGCCATGGCCAAAGGATAAATGCTGGTTCGAGTCGCGGCTTAGGTCGAACTCCTCCGGATTGGCGAACTCGGCATCGTCGTGGTTGCCTGATGCGTAAAGAAGCGCTACCTGGGAGTTTGCCGGTATCTTCACCCCGTCCACCTCTACCGCCTCTGTCGTAGTCCGGGCCTCGAGATGGATCGGGGGGTCGCATCTCAGCGTCTCCTCTACGATCTTGGTCCCAAGTGTCCTGTCGGAAAGGTATGCGCTTTTTATCCGCTCGTCGGACACCCTTCTCAGGACTGAAGATATCCCGTTGATGGCGGTGTGGTGTCCAGCCAAGGCAAGAGCCGCCAGCATGGAAACAAGCTCGTCCTCGCTGAATTTGGCTCCGTCGAACTCGTCGACGCAGAGGTGGCTCAAGAAGTCACCTCTGGGATCAGCCTGGCGGCTCCTTATCTCTCCGCGCAGAAAGGAGTGAAAGTCCTTCCAAGCCTGTGGCTTTTCGGCTAGATCGGCGTTGACGACCTTTAGCACCAGCTCTCTGTTCGTCGCCTTGGTGTCCTCATCAAATCCGACGATCTTCGAGAGAACCTCCTGCGGGACCGGCTCGGCAAGATCGGTGACTATGTCGAAGCTTCCCATCTCACCTATATGATCGAGCAACTCTCTGACGGTCGCACGAACGCCTTCTGTGAAATCGTCCATCTTTCGAGGGAGAAAAGGTTCCTGAATAGCCTTTCGGAATCGAGTATGTTGCGGCGGATCGTATTCGATCGGCGCCTTGGGGGGCGTGGACCGGTCGTTGTGGTGTTCTCCGATAGAAGTGCCGCTGGCGGACGAGAAAAGCCTATGGTCTCTCGCCGCAGCCTTTACCTCCCGGTATCTGACTATGGACCAGAATCCATTGTGGGCATCGCTGTAGTGCGCTGCCGCTTTCTCCCGCATCTTGCGGTATATGGGCCAGATGTTCGAGTAAGAGATCCTTCTGTCCCACGGGTCGAAGTGATCCAGTCCCCATTCAGGTGCTAATTCAGATCGGTTCAATTTGGTG
>JAJYVK010000015.1 GCA_021792075.1 Actinomycetes bacterium
CAGGACAATAGCCTGAAAGACGGGGGTCGAATAAAGGTGGCCGACGCCGACAGGCGTGGCAATAGCTGGGAGCGCCTTCTCGATCCCTGCCAGAGCAGAAAGCTGCTTGGAAGATAATGTCGCCACCACAACGGAGTCAAATCCGCTACCGACCACCTTGGTGCCGCTCGAAACCGAACCACCTCCGCTAGTGGCGTTTGCTCCACCAGCTCCGGAGCCCCCCTCAACTACCTTTGCCCCAGCTGGAGGCGTAAAGGCAAAGATCGAGGATGGTTGAGGAGCAAATGTCAAAGTGTCAAATCCAAGAGAGGCCGCCGGAATACTGGAGCCCTTCGGGAAGACCTGAATCGCTACTGGAACATGTGTCTGTCCGTCAATGGCTATGTTAACGACACCGATCAGGCTATCCGAAGCGATAGGCGTCAGCGACAGTGTGTAGGCAGGCCTGCCTGCCACCATTTCGTTTCCGGAAACTGACAAGGTCGAATAAGCGGAGAGCTTGTCAACCACGCTGATCGCACTCATTTGAGGATTCGAAACAGACGGGCTCTCCGTGGGCGAAGTTCCTGATGCCTTTTCATTCGTGGCGGTAAGGGTGTTTGAGTCCCAGTACCAAACCGAACCCGGGCTAACATAGAGATCAGTCTCTCCTGCTGACGTCACCTGCTGAGAGCGGAACGATCCAATTCCGTTGGCCCACACATTGTATGTCTCGGTCGTCGAACCGCCGAGAATGCTCTGAGGATCTGATCCGCCCAGCAAAGAAGCTGATGGAATCGGGAATGAAGTGGTCCAAGTGACTGTTCCATTTAACGAAACTGGGTGAGCTGTCTGAATCCAACTCACGAGTTGCTCGGGCGAAACAGCAGTGAGGTTCGAAGTCGAAGCCCGCGCAATTTGAGGAGCGATTAAAGATACGGCTAAAGCTGAGGATGCAATGGCAAGAGGAGCTGCATACAGAACTTTAACGCGGGCTTTGGGATTGAAACTTTTCATCGAAGCCTCCAGCTAGTTCTTTATGACATTGAGTTTAATCTCTTTGCGAAACTATCGACCTGAAACATCCACAGTGAATTCTTATTATGAGAACACTCTGAGAAAGTGGAGGTAGGCGCGATATTTGCGCAATTTTATATTTTCTGTTACCATTAAGAAGTTGGAAGCGGTAGACTACGCATTCACGTTTTTTTGAGAAGTCACGAAAGAGATCTGAGAGATTATGTCCCCGAAGCGAAAAGAGGAAACACAAATAGCACCTGAACAGCGTACCAGACGTAGAAAGGGTAACGCAGAAGCCATTGTGGAGGCTGCACTTTCTGCAGGCCTTGGCGCCGATTCTGTACGCCTGTTTCTAGACGACCTGGCTCGTCATCCACTTCCGTCACCTGCCGAGCAGGTCGAACTAGCAAAGAAGGTGCGCGCTGGAGATGAGTCGGCCAAGACCGAAATGGTTGCCGCCAACTTGAGGCTGGTGGTTCACTGGGCCAGGCGATACCAAGATCGAGGCGTGGAACTCTCCGACCTGATTCAAGAAGGCACCTTTGGCCTCATCCGAGCAGTCGAAAAATTCGACTGGAGACGTGGTTTCAAGTTTTCTACTTATGCAACGTGGTGGGTCCGTCAATCATTGCAGCGTGCCGTTCATAACCATGGTCAAGCTATCCGGCTTCCGATGGAGGCGGCTGAGCGCTCGAGACGCGTCGACAACGTAGCGAGGGAGCTGGCAAATGATCTTGGCCGATCTCCAACAGAGTTCGAGATCGCGGAAGCCTCCAACCTCTCCGCGGCGCAGCTCGCAGATGTGAGACATGCAGCGAGAGTGGTGGCAAGCCTGGATCAGTCTGTAGGGCCTGAGGGTGAAACCTCGCTTGGCGACCTTGTGGTCGGGAGCGAAGGATCGTTCGAGGACGAGGTCGACGAAGCGTTGGCACGCGTACAGCTCAGAAAAGCCGTTGAAGAGCTCGATCCACTCGAGAGAGCCGTGGTGATCCTTAGATTCGGTCTTGATGGAGAACGTCCTGCGTCGCTTGAAGCCACGGCACGCCTTTTGGGAATAGGGCCACGCAGAGCTCGTAGGCTCGAAGCCGCAGCGCTTGATAGGCTCGCCGACCACCCGGGGCTCAAGTCACCCGCAGCTTAGCGCTGAGAGGCAGCCGGAAGTCATAAAAGGGGCAGCAGCTGCTCAGGATAGGGCGTCGTCTGGGTCGATGATGGCATATCCGATGCTCATCGGGTTACCGTATTTCATTTCCTGAGTGCTACAGTCTCGTGGCTTTGCTACGACTGGCCTTGACCCATGGATGAATTCAGAAGCTTGCGGGCTTGTTTCAGTCAAAGCTTCGGGGATCTCCCCGAACCGGTTTTCATTGCAGCCCCTCTAGGAACCTGCTCAGTTCCTCGGGAAGCTCGGAAGACAGGTCAACCTGCTGGCCGTTGCCTGGATGTGCAAAGCTTATTCTCGATGAGTGCAGGAAGATCCTCGTCAACCCGGGAATTCGCCGTCGCGAGTAAAGCTCGTCACCGACGACTGGATGGCCGATGGCCTTCATATGAACTCTTATCTGGTGGGTCCTTCCCGTCTCCAAATTCAGTTCCACAAGTGTCGCCTTTAGCGGAGCGGCGAAGCGGGACTTGACCTCATAGCGAGTCACAGCCTCTTTGCCGGAAGCGCTGAGTGCCATTTGCGTAGCATGGATGACCGAACGTCCAATCGGAGCATCTATTACGCCCTTCCCGGATTCAATGATCCCGTGGACAAGGGCCGTATAAGTTCGACTCACCTGATGTTCCGCCATCATCTCGACCAGGGCCTCATAGCCAGTCACGGTCTTGGCCACCACCATCAACCCAGAGGTGCTTTTGTCAAGACGATGCACGATCCCAGGCCTCTCGGGCTGACCAACATCTTTTATTTGCGGATACCTGGCAACAAGGCCGTTGACTAGCGTCCCCGTTTCATTGCCAGTGCCGGGATGAACGACCAGACCGGACGGCTTGTCGACGACAAGGAGCTCCTCATCTTCGAAAACCGTGCGAAATGTCACCGAGGCATCGGGCGCAAGCTCGTTTTTCACCAGCAGCGATGCACAGTCAATGTCGATTCGCTGGTTTCTTTGGACCTTGTAGCTTTTTGAATTCAAGACCCTTCCCGAAACCACAACGCTACCGGCCTCTATGAGAGAGACGGCCTGAGCTCGGGAGCAAGAGGCAATCATGGAAACAACACGATCCAGTCTCTGTCCTGCCAAAGCATCAGGAATCTTTTCTGTTAACGCCACTTACAACTCCTGACCAGCTTACCTAGACGACGCGCTTGCCCTTGGAGCGGGATGCAAACAAGATCACGATTATTCCAATTACCACCGCTGAATCTGCGAGATTGAAGGTCGGCCAAAACCCGCTATGGATGAAGTCGATCACAGAGCCATGGTTGTGCCTGAACAGCCTATCAGTTATGTTACCCAGTGCTCCACCGATGACCATGCCGAATCCCACCGCAAGTCCAGTGCTTCTGATTTTTCGGACATAAAGGATGATTCCGAGGATGACCAAGAGTTCCACGATTGTAACGATTGGAGCGTCGCCCGATCCGATCGAGAATGCGACTCCGGAGTTGTAAACGAGTTCGAGGGAGAGAGGACCCACGATTTTTACCGAGTGCGTCGCCAAATTCGCCTCAGCCAGAGTCTTGGTGACCTGGTCGATGACGATTACACATGCAGCTACAAGAGCCACAATGGCTTGCGGGGATCTCAGGAACCGCACTGAACGGCTTTCTACGGTACGTCTATTGGTATCTAACGACGTGACAAGCCACCATTCTTGCATTTGACGCATAGGCGTGCATAAGGCAGTGCCCTCATCCTCATCCTCGGAATAACCTCATGGCAGCTCTCGCATATCCCGTATGTGCCATGCTCGATCTTGCGAAGTGCATCATCGATCTCTTCCACAGCAGCAAGCGCCGACGCAGCAAGCGCCAAATCGCGCTCTCTGTCTATAGTTGTGGTGCCGCCCTCGCCGGACTCCTCATCAAACTGCGTATCCCCAGGCTCGGCTTCCTGCGCAAGGTAGTCTGCCTCTGCTTTCAAAGCCTCAGCCTGACCAAGGTAGATTGACTTCTCGTTTTCGAGTAGCTGCTTTTGAGCTTCTAGATACTCAGCTTCCGGCAGCTCTTCATAAGCCGCGTCGTCCAAGCTTTCGTAAGAGATCAAATCGCCGGAAGTCGGCTCTTCCTTTGCAGCCTTAGTAGCAGTTGACTTGACCTTTTCAGTTTGATTCACTTCAGCTCCCAACTTCGTCAACTCGATACTTGCTGTAAACTTTGATAAGAAAACAAGTAACTACGCCGCTGTTAACATTTCAAATGCCCTAAATCTCATAGGTCATCCGAGCCATTTTCTTCAAATCTGGCCCATACACTATTCGATCCGTAAGTGCAAACCGTCCAAGTTGGGCCAGATCGGCCTGGGAAAGTTCAAAAGCTCCTCCCAAGAACATTGCAATCCACCTCCAGCCTCTAGTTTGGATGTATGTTGCAACCGTCTAACGACTCGACCGAAAAAGTCGCTCAATATCAAAACGTCTCCCAACAGCTAAATCTTCCCGAAATCGAAGATAAAATTCTAGATTTCTGGGAGAAAGACGGCACCTTCGCCGCTTCCATCGAAATGAGGCCAAAGGATGGGACTGAATTCGTCTTCTATGACGGTCCGCCCTTCGCAAACGGACTGCCTCACTACGGGCACCTATTGACAGGATTCGTCAAAGATGCTGTGCCTCGTTACCAGACTATGAAGGGCCGCCGGGTAGAACGTCGCTTCGGCTGGGATTGTCACGGTCTTCCAGCTGAAATGGCAGCCGAAAAGGAGCTCGGTGTGACAGGACGGCTGGAGGTCGAGGAGTTCGGAATCGACCAGTTCAACGGTTACTGCCGCACTTTGGTGCAGCGCACGACTAGCGACTGGCACCGTTACGTCACCAGGCAGGCGAGATGGGTCGACTTCGAACACGACTACAAAACGATGGATATCTCGTTCATGGAGTCCGTCATCTGGACATTCTCGCAACTCTACAAGAAGGGTCTGATCTACGAGGGGTTTCGGGTGCTCCCCTACTGCTGGGAGTGTGAGACACCGCTATCGAACTTCGAAACCAGGCAAGATGACTCATACCGAATGCGAATGGATCCGGCGATCACAGTTGCCTTCAAGCTCAAGCCCGGCACGGGTACACGAGAGATCGACAAAGCCGCAGAGCTTGTTGTATGGACAACTACTCCGTGGACGCTTCCTTCAAACATGGCGATCGCAGTTGGGCCGGAGATCGAGTACACGCTCATAGAAACCGCGGAGGGGCGACGACTGATATTTGCCGCTTCGCGTCTCGAGGCGTATGCGAAAGATATCGGAGAGTACCGAGAAATTGAGACGGTTCCCGGAACATACCTGAACGGACGGAGCTACGAGCCTTTGTTCGACTTCTTCAAAGACGCAAAGAATGCGTTCCAGATCCTCCTTGGAGAGTTCGTCACGACGGACGAGGGCACCGGGGCCGTCCATATGGCTCCGGGATTCGGTGAAGACGACCAACGGCTCTGCGAAGCAAATGGAATCGAAACCGTTTGCCCGGTCGACGATCGGGCCCGCTTTGACCCGGTGATCTACAAATATGCCGGGCTTCAGGTCTTCGACGCCAATCCGGCGATAATCGCCGACCTCAAGGCACAGGGCAGGCTAATCAAACGTGAGAGCTACGACCACAGCTACCCTCATTGCTGGAGGACGGATACTCCACTCATTTACAAGGCTGTCAGCTCGTGGTTCGTACAGGTTACGGCTATCAAAGGGCTGCTTCTGGAAAACAACCAGAAGATCAACTGGGTCCCTGAGCATGTAAAGGACGGCTCCTTCGGCAAATGGCTAGAGGGGGCGCGTGACTGGTCACTCACGAGGAATCGCTTCTGGGGAGCTCCAATCCCGGTTTGGAAGAGTGACGACCCGAACTTCCCAAGGATAGATGTGTACGGCTCTTTGGACGAGCTCGAAGCTGACTTCGGCATCCGTCCGAAGGACTTGCACAGGCCGGAGATCGACGAACTCGTGAGACCAAACCCAGATGACCCCTCCGGCAAGTCAATGATGCGACGAGTCTCCGACGTCCTTGACTGCTGGTTCGAATCCGGATCGATGCCTTGGGCCCAGCTGCATTACCCCTTCGACAACAAGGAGCATTTCGAAACACATTTCCCGGCAGACTTCATTGTTGAGTACATTGGCCAGACGCGAGGCTGGTTCTATACCCTTCACGTGCTATCGGTAGCGCTTTTCGACCAGCCTCCATTCTCCAACTGCATAGCCCATGGAATTCTGCTAGGAGATGATGGAAGGAAGCTGTCGAAACGGCTGGGCAACTATCCGGATCCATGGGAGGTCTTCGAAACCATCGGCGCCGATGCTATGAGGTGGTTCCTTCTCTCATCTGCTGTGCTAAGGGGTAACGACACCATTGTCGACCGCTCGGGAATCCAGGAATCGGTAAAGCACGTGATAAACCCAATTTGGAACGCCTACTATTTCCTGAGCCTTTATGGAAATGTCGACAAAGTCAAGGGCGAGATAATCCACTCGGCGGAGAACGTTCTCGATCGCTACATCCTTGCCAAGACGAACCAGTTACTGGATCTAGTCACCCAGAGAATGGACGAATACGACCTCTTCAGCGCCTCTGCGCTGATCGAAAACTACCTTGACGCCATGAACAACTGGTACATACGCCGTTCTCGTGATCGATTCTGGCGAGAGGTCTCAGAAGACCAGAGCCAGAATAAGGACAAGGTTGACGCCTACAACACCCTTCACACTGTGCTTAGCGCACTAGTAAGAATTACAGCGCCACTGCTTCCGCTGGTCTCCGAAGAGATCTACAAGGGACTATCTGGAGAGCGAAGCGTACATCTCACGGACTGGATGAGCACCGATGAACTACCAGCCGATCCGGAGCTTGTGTACGAGATGGACCGTGTGCGCGAGGTGTGTTCGAATGCGCACTCCGTCAGAAAAGCCCTTGGCATTCGAGCGCGGCTGCCATTGAGCGAGTTGGTTGTGGCGGCCACAGACTCCGAAAGGCTCCAGCCATATATTGAACTGATCGAAGACGAGGTGAACGTCAAAAAGGTCACTCTCACCACACAGACCGACCGGTATGCGACACAGACTCTAGGCGTCATCCCCGGAGAGATTGGCCCCAGACTGGGCAAGGAGACTCAAGCCGTCATCCGGGCTTCGAAAAGCGGCGACTGGCATTACAACGAGTCAGGACGAATCGTTGCAGCAGGAGTGGAACTCATGGCGAACGAGTACGAGCTACGCATCAAGCCCAATCTATCCGAATCATCGAGAGTTCTTTCGGATCTGAAAAGCCTGATCGTATTGGATACCGAGGTCACGCCAGAACTCGAACTCGAAGGTCTGGCACGCGACATCATTCGCTTGGCACAAAACTCCCGAAAGGAGAGCGGCTTCCACATCTCAGACAGAATCGATGCAGTGGTAGTCGTCAGAAGCGATCCCGACGGCAAGCTTCTTCGCGCCCTGAAAAACCACAGCGACCTCATCTCCTCCTCCATCCTTGCCAGAAGCCTGAAGATCAAAGAGGGCGGCGTCGCTGTCAGGGGAGAGTCTGTTTTCGATCTAGAGATTGGAGAGGGCGCGATAACGCTGTCGATGTCAAGATGATCAGTTCTCCACTCCACCAAAGACGTTAGAGCCTACCGATAGCTGTAAGCGCCCACGCTATTCAAGTTCGTCGTCAAAGACGCCTGATCCGTTGCCTCTCGCCGAATCATTGAACAAATTGTCCTTTGAGGAGGCCAGTACTTCAGTCCGGTCGGCGGCGGCTTCACTCTGGGCAGCCGGGCTCTCTGGACCGCGAACCATCGGAGCGAAGGAGCCATCGATCTGCTCCATCACGCCTTCCAACAGATGCTTCATCTGATCCTTCGCTGAGGCCAAGCGAGAGGTGAGGTGATTCAATTCGGCCAGCAACCTGTCCTTTGACTTCGCCAGTTCAAGGACTTCATCTCGGGCTTGGTTCACTGCGTCGTCCACAATCTCACGCGCCCTGTTCATGGCCTGGTTGATTAAAGCGTCGGCCTTGGCCTTGGCCTCTCCAACGGTGCTTTCTGCCTGCTCCTCCGCAGCCTTTACGGTTTCATCAGCTGTCTTTTGAGCGAGCAAGAGAGTCCGCTGGATCGTATCGGGGTCGAATTCAAATGATGCACCCGTAGCTCTAGAGCGCTCCGTGGCCGAAGAGACAACGGCCGGCGTCGGCCTAATCTCTCTGGTCTCGACCTGCGTTGCTGTTGGAGGATTAGCGGATCCCGGCTGCACAGCAATGTTCCTGAGCCGATCCTCCATTGCCTCAAAGGCCACGGCGACCTGCTCCAGAAAATCATCCACGTCATCGGGATTGTATCCACGAATCTTCTCGCGAAACTCTACTTCTCTGATGGTCCGAGCATCAATTTCCATAGCTAGATCGTATCCCTAAATCTCTCTCGACAAATTGAAAAAACTATTCTTCCGAAAATTGTGCACCCTCTTCTAGGGCAAAGTACGAACCAGTGGCAGAAGTATCAGTTCTATCACCAGGAGTACGATCATCGGGGAGAAATCGAGTCCCATTCCACCAAAACTGGTTCTTGGCAATATTTTGCGAACTCTTCCAACCACGGGCTCCACAACGCGGTCAAGCGCAGCGGTTGCCCGGTGAAGACCTGACCCATAATGAGTCGGGAAATAGCTCAAAATAACGCGCACGAAGATCAAGAGGACATAGAGCTGAAGCAGATCATAAATTATTACTCTCATTGATCCCCTGTCCTCGATCCTAACCGTTCCATCAATCTTTCTTTATCCTGTACACTAAGTTCAATATGCGCTGGGCTGAGTAGTAGAACTACTTCAGACAGCTTCTCTATTCTGCCCTCCAGTGAGTAAGTAACTCCTGAACAGAAGTCAATCACTCGCCGGGAGAGATCCTTCCCCAGATCGGTCAAGTCAACCAAGACCAGTTGCCGCTCCTTGAACCTGTCTCCTATCTCCTGAACGTCGGAAAACCGATGCGGTTGTGACAGGTGCAGCTTCGGCTTTTCGGCAGGAACTGGCTTTACGAAACCAACTTTCGGATCGCGTACGCGACTTTCGATACTATCCGACCGAGGCGAGTCATGGTCATCCGTCACCACCCTCGTCCCCTGTCTCTCATCGGCTAGGTGCCTTATATTGTCGCGCCCCTCTCGCCCTTGCTCAGGAGGGGTTTGATAGACCTGGACCTTCGGCGAACGTGGCATGGAGGCTTCAGGCCTGTAATGACGCGCTTTGCGCGAGGAAACATCCTCATATTCATCATAATGGTCTTCGTCTTCCTCAGCATCTGTAAGTCCAAGCCACACCATTGCCTTTTGAAACCTCGACATTTTTATTCGGGTCCTCCTTGAACTATCTTCGACCCCAACATCTCTGTTTTGATTCGAGATCCGAACAAAACCGTTCCCACTCTTATGTGAGTAGAACCCCTAGCTAGCGCCAATTCGAAATCGTCCGACATCCCCATCGAACAGCCCTGCAACCCAAGTCTAAGCCGCTCAGCATTCACCTCAGTAAAAATCTTCCCCAACGATTCTGTATCGACCAACGGGGGGACCACCATCAGTCCGATTACCCGCAGATCCCTCTCCCTACACAGATTAACAAGTCCGGCTGCCTCAACAAGTCTCACTCCGTTCCTTCGCTCGTTCTCTGAGAAGTTGACCTGTATGAAAACTGCCGTGGAGGGAGACAACTTTGCTATCAGTTCGATCTCCTTCTCTCGCGAGACTGAATGCCACACCGCTACTACATCAGCCAGCTTCGGAATCTTCCTGGACTGGATTGCGCCAATGAAGTGCCACCTTATCGGATCATCAGTGAAAATAAGAGAAGGATGGCTCGCCTTTGCAATCAGCTCATCTGCATAGTTCTCGCCAAAGTCCCTCAGGCCTGCACGGTAGGCGGCAGCAACCGTTTCAACAGGAAGCGTCTTAGTCACCGCGACCACTTCGAACGGCCGTCCGCATGATGCTTTCAGGCCACGTGACAGGACGTCCTGGTAAGCCGCCCTGATTCTTGATGTCAGCGAGTCATCGGTCTGGCTCAATTGCCACCTCCGGGAACGACCACCATCAGATGCCGTTCTTGACTTCCCCGCGCTCTAAAAGAGTAATACTCGTCTCCACATGCAGTGCATGACTGTGAAGCCTCTACATTGCCCACCCCAGCTTTGGCAAGAGATCGCCTCACCGCCTCCAACAGGTCAAGACTGACCGTGTCCCAAGAGGTGCGGCCCACCACCGATCCACCCAGTTCCCGTGAGATCTCCCAGAGTTCGGGACCTTTGAACTCGTAACACTCAGACCTGATGGATGGTCCGACATAAGCGCTGATCTCAGAAGCCCCCATGGAACGCATCACCGCAGCCGCCTCAAGCAGCACACCCTTTGACACCCCCTGCCAACCGGCATGCACCGCAGCGAAGATCCCTTCGGCAGAGGTCAGTGCCACCGGCGCACAATCGGCAACAAGAACGCCAAGGCCGAAATCCCCAGAACAGGCCACCAGACCATCCCCGTCAGGAACGCTTGAGGTCGCTTCCTGCCGCTCTCCACAGCCGATGAGACGCACGATGCCGGAGTGAATCTGATTCACCCTTGCAAGACTGAGTTCTCTTCCAACCCGTTTGCTCAACTCACGCTCGGCAGCCCCGCATGAGATCAGCTCTCTGGCGTCACCCTCGCCCTTGGTAGTGAAATAGACCTCGTGACCATTTTCAAAGCGGTATAGCAGGCGCAACGCAGACTCCCTGTCAAAATCATCAGACACTGCTTATCTCAAATGCATGATTTAGCGCAGGAAAGATGGAAGGTCGAAATCGTCGCCATCGGGGTCTTCACTGGAACTATCGCTGGAGGAGGCAAATGGCGAAGTCACACCGAAGGGTGTCGGCTCAACCCTCTGCCTCGAGGTTCTAAACTTCGGAACCTGGGCGTTCGATAGCTCCCTGTTTTTCCAGTCATCAAAGCCTGCCGCTATGACGGTTACCCTTACCTCATCACCCATGGACTCATCAATCACCGAACCGAAGATGATGTTGGCGTCCGGATCAGCCGCATTGTGAATCACCTGTGCAGCCTCCTGCACCTCGAACAGACCGAGATCAGAGCCCCCGGCGATGTTCAACAGGATTCCCCTGGCACCCTCGATCGAGGCCTCCAGGAGCGGTGAGGTTATTGCGTTTCTTGCAGCGGTCAACGCTCGGTTCTCTCCCGAAGCCGTGCCGATCCCCATTATGGCGCTTCCCGCACTAGACATGATCATCTTTACGTCAGCGAAATCAGTATTGATCAAGCCTGGAGTCGTTATGAGGTCAGTGATACCTTGGACCCCCTGAAGGAGAACCTCATCTGCAATCTTGAAGGCGTTCAACATGGAGGTCTTCTCATTCGCTATGGTCAGAAGACGGTCGTTGGGAATGATTATCAAAGTATCGACATGCTCCTTGAGCTTGGTCACCCCATTCTCCGCCTGCAACGCCCTGCGCCGTCCTTCAAAAGAAAATGGCCTTGTAACAACCCCTATGGACAGTGCACCTTGGCTCTTCGCCAGCTCTGCAATCAATGGCGCTGCTCCGGTACCGGTGCCACCACCCTCTCCAGCGGTTATAAAGATCATGTCAGCGCCTTTGAGAGCCTCGACAATCTCTTCCCGGTGCTCTTCAGCCGCCAACCGGCCGACCTCTGGATCGCTTCCAGCTCCGAGACCCCTCGTGAGGCTCCTGCCGATGTCCAGCTGCACGTCAGCATCACTCATGAGCAGAGCCTGTGCATCAGTATTGACCGCGATGAACTCGACGCCTTTAAGTCCTGCATCGATCATTCGATTCACCGCATTGCAGCCGCCCCCGCCTACCCCCACAACCTTAATTACGGCAATGTAATTCTGAGTGTCACCGACCATCTACATAACCGCCTTCCCATCCAAACCACCAGTGAAAGATCCTCAACTGCCGCATTATTTGACGTAGCCCAAACCCCAAAAGACTATTGTCCCTAAGCGATGCAGTGCCAATCGAAGAGGAACCCCTTCGTCTTCGCGGAGCTGCACCGAGAACTTACGAAGAAGTTAGTCCCTCCACGAGCCGGATTTCTACAGAAAAGCCTCAAGAAATACTTGAGGGTTTTCAATTATGCCCGCTCCTACCGGCGAGTTGGCGTCGTAGCAGAAAATGAAATTTTCGTGCCACGCCCAGCCTCGAAAAAGAACCCGATAAAGTGCATCGTGAGAACGGCTTGTAGCTCGAGCCTCTAGTTTGAAGCTATGCT
>JAJYVK010000016.1 GCA_021792075.1 Actinomycetes bacterium
CGCAGAGAGGGTCGGAGGGAGGCACCTTTTCAGGACTCCGGCAACACTCGCGGCAGATCGGAGCGGTACGGAGAAGCTAGACAGCCTCGTGAATCCGGTGTGCGCAGAGAGGGTCGGAGGGAGGCACCTAGATCGGCCGAACCAGGCTCGGGTGTGCCAAAGGGTCGCCTAATCCGTGCGCAGAAGAGCTGGGGGGCGCTTTCGAGAAAAGGGGCCGTCAAGGCGATCGATTACAGAGAAAGCCGTGAGATTGGGCAGGGCCGGCAGCCACGAACTGAAGTCAGACCTGAGCCATTTGTTCCAGAACGATTCGAACAGGTAGAGGAAGAGGCCTCACCGTCAAGAACGTCCTCGGTGAGATCACGAAAAGCGCAGGCACGCACCCGCACGGTGGAAGCCCTGTTGGAAAAGGAGGTATCGCGTCCTCTCACGCAGGCAAACAAGACAAAGGCGCAGCGGCTTTTCGCATCTGCGGTCGACGCGTATGACAGAGACCGGTATATTGACGCCAAGCGGATGCTTGAACAGGTTATTTCCATAGCTTCCGACTCTCTTTCTGTAATGGAGCTGTACGGGCTGACTTTGTATCGCATGGGTCAATGGGCCGCCGCTGTAAAGGTGCTGGAGGAGTTCAGTACAAGGTCTGGCTCCTTCGATCAATATCCGGTCCTTGCCGACTGCTATAGAGCGCAGAAGAGATATAAAGATGTTGACCGGATTTGGTCGGAGCTGTCAGCTGCGTCCCCATCAGCCGACGTCATGGGTGAGGGCCGAATTGTTATCGCCAGCGCGGCTGCCGACCAAGGAAACCTCTCGAAGGCGATCTCGATCCTCGAGCGTTCTCTGTCTATAAGGAGAGCGCCGACATTCGTAGACTTGCGTCAGTGGTATGTGCTGGCTGATCTATACGAGCGTGCTGGGGAGATAAGTCACGCTAGGTCGCTCTTTAACAGAATTATCAACTATGACGCGAACTTTTTTGATGTGGCTGAGAGACTGTCTGATCTGGGCTAGCGGCGTATAGCTTGTAATGTCAGAGTTCATGCTTTTGAGCAGCCTGCGTGTTTGTGGGTTTTCCATAAGGAGATGGCAATGGGTATTGATCTTGAAGAACTTCTTGGCGATGAGCTGAACGCCCTTTTGTCACACAGGTGCGAGACCATCAGGTCGGAGGATTTGACCCTGCCAGGTCCGAATTTCATTGACAGAGTGTATCTAGATACTGACAGGCCGATACCGGCGGTCAAAGCACTTGCTCAGCTTTACAAAACGGGTCGGCTTGCTGGAACGGGCTACCTCTCAATTCTCCCGGTGGACCAGGGTATTGAGCATTCCGGTGCTGCCTCCTTCGCCAAGAATCCTTCGTATTTCGACCCCAAAAATCTCATCGAACTTGCTCTCGCTGCCGAGTGCTCGGCAATAGCTACGACACTGGGTGGATTGGGAATTGTCGCACGGCGCTATGCCCACAAGATACCGTTCATAGTGAAGATAAACCACAATGAATTGCTGACCTATCCGCCAAAGGCCGATCAGGTCATGTTTAGCTCTGTCCGACAGGCTGCTGATCTTGGAGCTTCTGGGGTTGGCGCCACAATCTACTTTGGATCCGACGGCGCAACTCGGCAGATCCAAGAGGTGTCAGCTGCTTTTGCTGAGGCGCATCGTCTTGGTATGTTCACCGTCCTGTGGTGCTATTTGAGAAATTCTGCGTTCAAGACTGATGAGGCCGACTACCATGTCGCCGCCGACCTGACAGGACAGGCAAACCACATTGGCGTCACCATTGAGGCCGACATCATAAAACAGAAGCTACCGGAAAACAACGGTGGGTACACTGCACTGAAATTCGGTCGAACCGACAAGTTGGTGTACGAGAATTTGACAACCGATAACCCGATTGATCTGACTAGGTGGCAGGTGGTCAACTGTTACGCAGGCCGAGTTGGCTTGATAAACTCGGGTGGCGAGTCGAAAGGCGCCTCTGATCTTGCAGAGGTCGTACGAACAGCTGTGATCAATAAGCGGGCCGGCGGGCAGGGTCTGATAGTTGGCCGAAAGGCCTTTCAGCGTCCACGGGATGAGGGAGTCGCACTGATCAAGGCCATACAGGATGTATACCTTGATGTCTCGATTACCGTTGCCTAAAGGGGTGAGAACTCGTCTGGTACCGATATCGCCGGCCGTCTAGAGATTTAGCTTGTCTCCAAAGATCAGGCCAGGCAAGGGCTTTGGATAGAACATCGTCGATTTAGGGGGTAGGGGGTTTCTCCCAAAAGCGGCGATCCGGATCTGATTGATTGTAAGAGGTCTTGTCACGAGTCCCACCTTCGTCGGATCCGATAATACCTTGTCGTGCAGCTTCTGTATGTCTGTAATATACTGGGTCGATTTAGCCTCGAGAAGTTTGGCGATCGTCTGAGAGAGGACTGCATCATTTAGTTTTGGATCTTCGTGTATCGGGATCACTTTGAAAACCCTGTGTCGCATAACAAGGAGTAACGCGTCGGCAACGTGGCCATTCGAGAGGTCCGGGTGTTCGTAAGGTTCGACTCGGAATCGCTCTGCAAGCCTTTCTAAGACGTCCTCCTCATTCAGTTTTGTCTTGAAGCATCTGTGTATTGGTCGAATTTCAGCTTGGAGTGGATCAAGGTCGGTGACAAAGCACAGCAACCTGACGGTATTCTCGGGTGTTGAGCCAGAAAGAATCCTCATCGCGCGTGCAATCCTGTGGTGCCCGTCGGCGATGATGAGCTGCGAAGTCTCAACTGCAGATCTGATATGGGTCAGCTGCTCTTTCTCTACTATGTGCCACACCTGATGAGTGACGCCTGAGCCGTCTACTATGGATGCAAGACTTGGGCCCCTTGGAATTTCTTGGGCCTTGAGCTTGCTCTGAGCTGAAATAGCCCAGATCGGCCCAGTGCCTGGTCTGGCAATCAGTGTGTCCAGGTCAGCCGTTATGACCGGAGATTTGGGTCCGATTGTCTGCTCGTGAACAAGAATGTGATCAGGACTGTAATTTGATTCGTCGCTGGCGTCGAATTTGAGGGCATCGGTGGTTCGGCCAACAATTTCCAGTATTCCGAAGACTCCCTCAAGACGTTGGGGGCGTCCTTTGCGGTCTTGGAATGACATCTGATACAGGTAGTATCCGAGCTCCTCATCCCGGATGAGCTCGCCAATCCGGAGTGCCGCAGGAGGTAGGATGATCTTATCCGGACCCACGAGTGCGGTATCGTAGCGGTATGAAGCTAGAGGTTTAAATCTATGCAAGGATCTGTGCTTCCACGTAGAGTTGAATCTTTAAAGAAGTTAGCAGGATTCAGCGTTTCAAAATATCAAGTGGAGCGGCTTTGAGTTGGGTTTTGGATTTAGATGGAGTGGTGTGGCGCGGCAATCAGGTCATTCAGGGGTCGGCGGAAGCAGTTGAACGCCTCTATAAATTGGGTGAGTCTGTCTACTTTGTGACCAACAACTCGATGCTCACACCGTCCGAGTATGTCAGCAAGATGAGTTCGTTTGGAATTCCCATCGAACAAGAACAGATGTTCACTTCCGCAATGGCGGCTGCCACTATGCTCGATCAATCGGCGAAGGTCTACGTGATCGGAGGAGGCAACGGGATTAGAGAGGCTGTCGAGAAGCGTGGCATAAAGGTTGTTGAAGACTCAGCTTCAGCGACTGCCGTGGTTCTTGGTTGGGATCCCGGGATCACGTTTGAAATGATAACAAACGCTATGCGAGCAATAAGGTCTGGTGCTAAGTATATTGCGACCAATGCTGACCCGACTTATCCGAATCCAGAAGGTCTACTCCCGGGCACCGGGTGTTTTGCGGCTGCGGTCGCAGTAGCATCAGGTGTCGAGCCCGTCTACGCCGGCAAGCCGCATTCCCCCATAGCTTCTATGATCAAGCCGCTTCTATCTGGCAACGACGTCATGGTAGGGGACCGTCTTAGCACCGATGGCAGGTTTGCAAAGAGTCTAGGTGCACATTTTGGGCTAGTTCTCACCGGTGTCACCGAGTCATATTCTGACTCAGATGTCGCTCAGTCCACCATTGCGGCCGATCTTGGGTCTTTGGTGCGCAAGTACGAGGAGAACGGCTACCTTCCTCTTGGAGATTTTAGCCGTTGACAATCGTGTCAGAGTTCACGAAAGGTTCATTATGAAGACTAGGGAGATATTTCTTGCAAAGCGGCCCGTCGGGATGCCAACGCGGAGTGATTTTGGGCTTCGTGAGATCGAACTCGATAGCGCAGCTGATGGAGAAGTTCTTGTAAAGACGCTGTGGCTTTCGGTAGATCCTTACATGCGCGGCAGGATGAGCGGCATCAAGTCATATATTGCTCCGTTTGAGATCAATGAGCCTATCAATGGCGGGGGGATCGGCCAGGTGGTTTCATCGGCTGGTTCGGTTTTTGGGCCGGGAGACTTCGTGGCGTCCAATTTTCGATGGAGGGAGTTCGACGTCATTTCCGAGAGCCATCTGAAAAAGGTGGATCCAGATCAGGCCCCGCTCTCTGCTCACCTTGGGGTACTTGGGATGCCAGGCCTTACGGCGTTTGTTGGTATGAGAAGGATTGGTGATTTAAGGCCATCTGATATGGTGTTTGTTTCTGCTGCTGCTGGCGCGGTAGGTTCAGTTGCAGGTCAGATAGCCAAGATTTCTGGTGCAACGGTGATTGGTTCCGCCGGATCAGATGATAAGGTCCGCGCTCTATTGGCAAAAGGTTTCGACGCCGCGTTCAATTATAAGGATCGGCCGGTATCTGATGCGTTAAAGGAGCTGGCTCCCGATGGACTGGATCTTTACTTTGACAACGTTGGGGGAGAGCACCTCGAAGGTGCGATCTCCAACATGGCAAACTTTGGCCGCATAGTAATGTGCGGCGCAATCTCTCAGTACAACCTGACCTTGCCCCCAGCCGGCCCGTCGAATCTCTCTCTGGTGATTTCAAAAAGACTGACTCTAAGGGGTTTCATAGTCTCGGATCACAGCGATATGCAGGAGTCATTTCTGGCGGAGGCGACGAGTTGGCTAAGGCACGGAAAGCTTAGCTTCGACGAAACTGTGAGAGAAGGGCTTGAAGCCGCTCCAGATGCCTTCATTGAGATGCTGGAGGGTGCGAACCTGGGAAAGATGCTTGTCAGAGTGGGGGAGATCTAGGATTGGAGGGTTGCGGGATTTACATACTTCATTCAGCTTGACCCCGTGAATTTTGCATCTCTGTTTCTCCGGTGGCGAAGTGTCTCTAAGAAGAATCTCACATTCGGTTCATGCAATTCCCTGCACGGGCTGTAAATAATGGATCAGTCGAATTAGCTGGAGATTGCCATGTCTTATAGGTCAGTATTGCCAGCCAAGCTCGTGTGGCTGGTGGCGGGAGTCATGGCAATGTTGAGTGTTTCCATTGTGCTGAGCGGCTACGGGGTGCAGAACGGAGGGTCGGTTGCTGTTATTTCGCAGAGCGTCGATATCCTGTCCACCCCGGTTACTCCAACGACTCAGCCTCGATCTGCAAAATCAACTCCGGGCGCATCCGGCACACTAGATTCAAGCAAGCTGATTGAGATCGCCTCCTCCTCTCCGGTCCTAAACTACTCGGAAAGTTCGAGGCGGCTCACGGAGGTGAGTGCCGCAGGCAGCTCAGCTAGGGAGGATTCCGGCTCGTCCGGCGCTACTCCGTCCCCTGTGACTAGTGAAGTGACAACGGAGGACCAGAGTGCCAAGCTGCCTAGCTCGGGCACCGCAGTGGGATCGGATGGGGAAAATAGCGCGAGCACAAATTCATCGGAGCAGACTTTGGCTAAGCCGGATTCTTCCTCCATGTCGACTACAACTACAACTACGTCTACTTCGACCACGTTGGCCAAGAGTGACGGGGGTGACTCCAAGGGCGGTGGAGACAACTGAGCGTCTTGCTTGGTGTGGGGTTTGGCACCGAGCCAGAGCTGGCAGGACTGGGGAAACGTTTGATTTATCGGGTCAATCGCGCTGTTCCTGGGTGATACGCGCGGGTAGTAAATGCTGAATCTCCGTCATTTCCATATCCGGGCACTTTCGACTGTGACCCGGTTGATGTTGATCTATGCCGTTATTTCTGCCGCCGCACTTGGGCTGGTCCTTACTCAGGTGATCAGGACGTATGCTTCCCATGCCAAAAGTGTCATAATCTCCGACTTGGGCGAAGAAGTGCCAGGCTTTGCGAATGCGGCAAATCTTCGTCCTGCGAACGAAGACATTTACTCATTTGCCCGTTCCTATCTATCTTCTCACGTCGTTTCGAATCAGCACATCCTGTTTATTAATATCTTCGGCCACACCGTGCTTGGTTCAGCCGGCTCGTCGCAAGTAATCGGTTTGGATCGGGTGTCGACGTTTCTGGCGAGTCCTCCCAGGACTACGACCTTTGTGACGAGCACCTTGAAGTCGACTCCATATCTCGTCATGGGTTCGCCGATAATTGAAAACGGCAATGTGCTGGGATCGTTGGTGGGCGTGACCAGTCTTTCAGAACTCCAGAGGCAGGAGGGACAGGTGATGCTTCTTGCTGGGACTGAAGCTTTGGTGGCCCTGATCTTCTCAATTGCTGCGGGCTATTTTCTCCTTCGACGTGTCATGCACGCTGTGGGAAAGGTCACCGAGACGGCTGTGGAGATCTCGAGGGGAGATCTCGATAGACGCATCGATTTGCGAGGACAGTCCGACGAGGTAGGCCGGCTGGCCCTGGCTTTTGACGAGATGATCTCCAGAATTAGCCATACCATGGATTCCCAGCGTCGATTGTTGGCAGATGTGTCTCACCAGCTCAAAACGCCCTTGACTGTGATAAGAGGAAATCTGGAACTTGTAAGTAGGAGCAAGGATCTCGACAAAGGAGAGCTTGACGAGGTAATTGGGGTTGTGATTTCCGAGACCGACTATATGAAGACGATGCTTGACGGGCTTCTCATGCTGGAGCGGATGAGTGAAGGCGGCTCTATCGATGAGCAAATTGTTGACCTGCGGAGTTTCATATCCGAAGTATTCACCAGTGCTCTTACGTTGGGTAAAAGGGACTGGCATCTTGGGGATGTTCCGGATCTGCTGGTCCGTCTAGATGGACCGAAGGTTCGAGGTGCGTTGCTGAATCTTTTGGACAATGCCGAGAAAGCTACGACCGAGGGAGAGTTTGTGTCGCTTTCCGTGGTGAGCCACAACGGATATTTGGACATGTCAGTGGCCGATTCCGGGTCAGGAATCGGAGCCGAATATCTGGGCAGGATCTTTGAACGGTTTGAGCGCGGATCAAGCCGCGACCAACGCGGCGCCGGCCTTGGCCTTGCGATCGTTCAAGCGGTGGCCAAGGCGCATGGAGGAACGGTGAAGGTTGATACCGTAATTGGCAGCGGAAGTACCTTTACTATGAGATTTCCGAGTTCCAGGGTAGTGCCGAGGGAGTAGCTTGGAGGAAACGTGAACATAGTAATCGTTGAAGACGACGTCAAGATAGCGAGCTTTCTGGCCAAAGGTCTTAAGGCCGAGGGATACGCTACGATGACGATCTCCGACGGAGACGAGGCTCTGAACGCCATTCCAGCAATGGGCAATGACATAGACCTTGTTCTTCTCGATCTTTCGCTGCCAGGCAAGGATGGCAAGGTTCTCCTCACCTCTTGGAGAGCAAAGAAGTTCACGAGGCCAGTGATTATTCTGACGGCGCGTGATGACACCTCGGACAAGATTGAAGGGCTTGACGCTGGCGCTAACGACTACGTGACCAAGCCTTTCTCCTTTGCCGAATTGCTGGCACGCATTCGAGCTGCACTTCGGGGGGCGGATCAGACCTCCACTACTCTATTGCAGGTGCTTGACCTGAACTTGGATCTCGTTACGAAGGTTGCCTGGCGTGAAGGGGTGCGCATCGACCTTGCGCCGAAGGAGTGGGCGCTTCTCGAACTTTTCATGCGCAGTCCAAACCAGGTTCTCTCCCGTATGCAGATTCTGAACCACGTTTGGGACTATTCATTCGATCCGGGAAGCAACATTGTCGACGTCTACGTTGGATATCTGAGAAAAAAGATAAATACTCCTGGAAAGACAGAACTACTGCAGACGATACGGGGCGCGGGCTATAGGTTCCTTCCACCCCAGTTCCAGTCGGCGCCGGTATAGCAGGCTCGGTGAACTCAGTAGCGGCTGGCCTCGCCGCCGGCAAGAACGCCGGAGGTTGCAGCGCTGGGCAATTTGTTCAAAGCATCTATGAAGCTGCGTAGGCGGCCATGTGAAACCTGGTTGAATCGTAGCGAGAGCCGGAACAGAGAGAGGTAGTCGTTGTCGGCGACCTCCTGAGGAGTTGCTTCAGTTCTTTCGATGACGCCTTCGATGCATATGTCTGAGAAGGTCTCATTCAAGTATTTCAGCTCTTCATCACTGACGCAGCTGTTGGTTCGCACGATCAATCGGTTGCCTACGAATCGGAGGCTGTGATAGTTACGGTAGAAATTGACGATCTCTTCGACTGCCTCATCAACGCTCTGTGTGATCAGGTAAAGGGACTGGTCTGCTGGTGATATGAAGCCCCTCGATATCGCCTCCTGTTTCAGGAACCTCTCCCAGGCCTGCCAGTAGCTGCCTCCCTTTGCATCCAGTAGTATGACCGGCGCAGGCACAGCTTTGCCGGTCTGGATCAATGTCAAGATCTCGAAACTTTCGTCAAGGGTTCCAAATCCTCCAGGCATGACGACGAAACCATGTGACTCCTTCACCAGCATCAGTTTGCGCGTGAAGAAGTATTTCATGCTGACGAGCTTTGGATCATTGGCTATGACATAGTTGGCAAACTGTTCGTGTGGGAGCTTGATGTTGACTCCAAAGCTCATCTCTGGACCTGCGCCTTCCAGCCCGGCCTGCATGATCCCTTGACCTGCTCCGGTGACGGTCATCCAACCCTGCTTGGCAAGCCGCTCGGAGACCTCTCGCGCAACCTCGTATGTCGGATCAGAGGGGTTGGTACGTGCTGAACCGAACAGAGTGATCTTGCGCTGAAGGTGGTACGGTTCGAATACCTTAAATGCGTTCGCAAGCTCCCGTAGCGAGTCCGATGCAATCTTAAGGTCAAGCCTTTGGACGTCAGATGCAGCCATGTCAATTGCTGTCGAGAGAAGGTGGCCAAGCACGTCACGGTTGTCTGAAACCTCGAGCTGATCGAGGATCATGGTGACGAGAAGATCAATTTGTTCTGATTCCGAAAGCTTTTCAGTCACGACTCTCCTATAAAATGCGGCTAAATTACAGCATTAAGATGTTACATCGCTCCGCGCCAGTTCTGGTTTGCGACTCCTAAACGAGCTGGTAAAGGGTAGTGCGTTGTGCGAGAGGCCGTCCCAAAGGCTCCACCAAAGATTCGAAGTCCTCTCTTGTCAGCTCTTGCCCATGGACAGCGCCGGCGGCACGGGAAATGTTCTCGCCCATGAGCGTTCCGCCAAGGTCATTCGTGCCTGCTTGAAGAAGTTGCCTAGCGCCGTATACCCCCATCTTTACCCAGCTTGCCTGGATGTTGGGCACTAGGTGCTGGTAGCTTATCCGGGCCACCGCATGCATGAGAAGAGCTTCTCTGAAGGTTGGTCCTTTGCGTGCCTTCTTTTGCAGGTAGATCGGTGATGCCATGTGTACAAAGGGCAAGGGAACGAACTCAGTGAAACCATGAGTATCCTGCTGCAGTCTACGTGTGATTGCGATGTGCTTCGCCCAGCTCCTGGGGTTCTCGATGGAGCCGAACATTATCGTTATGTTCGAGCGAAGGCCGACTTCATGAGCCGTTTTGTGAATTTCGAGCCAGCGATCGGTCTTGATCTTGTCGGGACAAAGCATTGCGCGCACCTCATCGTCGAGAATCTCGGCTGCGGTACCGGGTAAAGACTTCAGGCCGGCGTCTTTGCACTGGGTCAGATAGTCCTTCAGGTCGACTCCCAGCCTTCTGGCACCCTCATGAATCTCAAGAGCTGAAAACCCATGGATGTGGATTGATTCCGACCCCTTCTTCACAGCGTCGATGATCTGAAGGTAATAGTCACCGTCGAAGGAGGGGTGGATTCCTCCTTGAAGACAGACCTCGGTCGCCCCAGCCTGTTCCGCTTCCGCTACTCTTTCGCTTACCTCCGATAGTTCGAGAAGATATGGGCTTCCACGAAGGTTGAGCGAGAGCGGCCCTTTTGAAAAAGCGCAAAATCTGCACTTGAATGTGCAGACATTTGTGTAGTTGATGTTTCGGTTCTTGACGAATGTCACCACATCACCGGAGATCTCTTTTCTTAGTTGATCGGCGGTCTCGGCTACATATCTCAAGTCGTTGCCACGGGCTGAGAAAAGCTTGTATATTTGTTCTTCGTCTGGGAGGACTCCCTTGAGAGCGGCGTCGCATATCTCGGTCACCTCTGAGGGTTCCGGCTTGAGCGAGAGTTCCCGAACCAGCGACCATTTCGGTTGCTCGGTGGAGTGGATCGAGCCAACCAGTTGCGGCGGCTCCGAGTCGCCTCCTGACACCCACGAATCCGGGCGCCCGTATAAAAACGAGTCGCTATTTGATATGAGGTGAAAGCTGAGTTCAGAGCTGATCCACTTCGAGTCGTTGAACTCCGGATAGATCGGAAGCCGTGGCACGAGATGAACTCCTGTGCCAGCAAGCCAAGTCTCGAGCTTTGAGAGGCTGGGCCAGGGTCTTTCGGGGTTTACGTGATCGATGGTCAGCGGGGATATACCACCGAGGTCGTCAATTCCTGCGTCGATGAGATCGAGTACCCCATCGGATAGATTTGGAGGTGCCTGGAGGTGCACGGTCGGGGGAAGAATCAGACGCGCCAAGCCAATTGTTCTCAGGAAGGCTTCCGAGGAGGCCGGCTCAGAATGAGCCATAGCGGTATTTGGCTTGGGAAGGAAATTCTGAATGATCACTTCTTGTATATGTTCGTACTCTTGAGCTATTTCGGCGATCGTTTCGAGTGCGTGGATCCTGTCTTTTTCAGACTCGCCGATGCCGACTAGAATTCCTGTGGTGAAGGGTACCATAGCCTTGCCTGCGTCAATAAGTGCTGTGACGCGCCGTTCAGGACTCTTGTCCGGTGCGAGTCTGTGAGCTTTGAGGTTTGGATCGAGGCTTTCTATCATCATCCCTTGCGAGGCCGAGACATCTTTCAAGTACGAGAACTCTTGAACAGAAAGAGCGCCGGCGTTCAGGTGAGGGATCAAACTGGTGTTTTCCAGCACGGCTTGAGCCGCTCGGTGAAGATACTCGGTTGTGCTGGTCATACCGAGTTCAGCTAGGAACTCAGCAGCAGCGGGGTACCGCAGTTCAGGTTTCTCGCCCAGCGTGAAAAGTGCCTCTGTGCAGCCGTATCTCTCTCCGTCTTCTGCAATTTGTACAACTTCGTCCAGACTCTGATAGGGGTGCGACAGCTGCCTTGGTGCCTTGGCAAAAGTGCAGTAGCCGCACCTGTCACGGCAAAGCATCGTCAGTGGAATGAAGACCTTGGGCGAGAACGTGATTGCCTTGCCGAATTGTTTTATCTTGATCTGTCGTGCGCGAAAAAGCAGCTCTGCAGTGGAAAGATCGGAATAGTTGACTGGCATGTATCCAACCCTATCAAATTCGAGCTGAGTGCTCATGACATTCCCCCCCAACGAAGCCAGCTCTCTCAAAGCCGGTGAATCGAGGCTGGGCTCGAATTCGTAGGGGGCAGGAGAGCCGCCTAGCAACTTTTATACAGCTGATGAAGCAGCTTCGTGGTCGATGATGAGATTTATGTGTTTGGCCCTGATCCGAGATACTGGAAGAGAGAGGTCGCCTTCCAATAGACCTTTGACCGCCTGGGCTTTATCTTTCCCACTTGTGGTGATTATTACGAGTTCAGCTGTGGAAATTGCCTGGAGGCTCAAAGTCAGCCGGCAATATGGGTTTCTTCCGCTTGGGTCGTAGTTGGAGAGATAGAGATCTTGGGTCTGGCGGTCCGGCGCTATGGCGGGAGAGCGCGCAAACAGGCTAGCCGTGTGTCCGTCTGGCCCCATTCCAAGATGCACCAGCCAAGGTCTTGGAGCCGCCTTTATCTTGTCGGCGTACTCTTTTGCGACTGTCTCACACTGTCTGTAGTCCGATGACGGTTTCCCGGA
>JAJYVK010000017.1 GCA_021792075.1 Actinomycetes bacterium
ATCCCTTAGGCAACGGGATTCCCGAAAGCAAGGAGCTCATGCTGCTGATCCTTGGATGGGTTCACGCTTCATCGGGCCGTCTAAAATGACTTTCCCCGCGGAGATTTGTTGAACTGCAAGGTCTGGGTCCCGACGACTCCAGATGTGTTTCGATTTCCGATCGAGTGATGACCAGGTGTCTTCTTGCAGTGGTGATAGTGGAGCCATTGTCTTGAGACGGGGTGAAGGCATGGGTTGGGAGAATTTCCGTAACCCGGTTTCAGTGGGAGGTGGGGAACATGGAGGAGGTTTATTCCGACACTTGAGTCATCGGCGCAAAGACGATCATCGAGGCTGTTCATGCCGCACTTGTGAAAGATCAGGATGTTTCGCAACCTTTCCAATTGTATCGCGGAAGAGAGCTTCCATAAGGCAGCGGCTATGCCTGGCCAGCATTCGGATCTCATCAGGAACTGGATAAGGATTCAAGCAGCAAGGGAGATAGAGTCATCGTGATTCCAGATTGACTCTGGGTTACGGTTCGGTGAACCAACCTCGAAATTATCTGTTCAGAAATAGTTGTTAGACTTAGGGCGAGAGGTCGTTGTACAGGGCCTGTCTGTTCGAATTCTTTTCCGTTTTGGAACTCACACAAAGGCGTGTTAGAGCATTGATGCGAAGAGTGAAGATTATTTGTACCTTGGGTCCCGCAACCGAGTCAGAGCAAGTGCTGAGCGCCCTGGTTGCTGGCGGCATGGACATCGCCCGGCTCAATTTTTCTCACGGCAGCCACGAGATTCACAAGCAGGCAGCAGAGCGCCTTCGCGCGGTTGCACAGGTGCAGGGCAGGTATATCGGTCTTCTGGCTGACATCTCTGGTCCCAAGTTGCGGGTCGGTCTCTTGGACCAGCCTCAGGACCTGCGGGTTGGCGATTCCGTAGAGCTTCGCGAAGCTGAAGATCCGCCATCCGCCGACGTATCCATACCAATATCGGCATTGGGGACACTTTCTCAGCTCAAGCCAGGTGAAACGGTAAGCTTTGCTGACGGGACGATACAGGTAAAAGTCGTGGGTGTCTCTGGCTCCCGGGTTCAGGCCACTGTAGAGGTCGGAGGTCAACTCACCTCTCGCAAAGGCGTCAATTTTCCACGTGCCCAGGTCAGGCTTCCCTCGCTAACCTCCAAAGATATGGAGGACATCGAGTTCTGCGTGGGGCTTGGTGTTGACTTCTTCGCTATCTCATTCGTCAGGCGGGTTGAAGACGTTCTTTATGCCCGCGAAGTCATCTCCAATTTTTCCCCCAGGCATGCTCACCGAATCATCTCGAAGATCGAAAGGCCGGAGGCTCTAGAGGATATCGAAGCGATCGTGCGCGCATCTGACGGGATAATGGTTGCAAGGGGGGACCTTGGGGTGGAGATTCCGCCCGAACAGGTGCCGATCGAGCAGAAGCGCATCATACATTTGTGCAATACAATAGGGCGGCCTGTTGTGACCGCCACTCAGATGCTCGAATCCATGGTTCATGCGACCATGCCGACTCGGGCTGAGGCTACAGATGTGGCCAACGCCATCTTCGACGGTACCGACGCGGTCATGTTGTCTGCTGAGACGGCTGCCGGGGAGCACCCAATTGAAGCGGTTAGGTACATGGCGAGGATCTCATCTAGGGCAGAAAAGGAGTTGCAGAATCAGGAGTTGACCCTTTTGAGCCGTCCTGAGCCGTCGAGGGAGACGATTGCAGATGGGATTGGCTACTGTGCGGAGCAGCTTACGAGGTACCTGCCCGTCAAGGCCATTATCGCCGTCACCGAATCCGGCCACACCGCTCGAGTGATCTCCAAGTTTCGTCCCTCGGTGCCTGTCATCGGTGCAACAACCAACTCTGCCGCAGCCCGTAGCCTGAGCTTGAGCTTTGGTGTGATGCCTGCTGTGGTCAACGAGTCTTCAGCTGACACTGAAAAAGTTGTTCTTTCGGCGCTGGACCACGCGAAGACGATCGGTCTTTTGAACGATGGAGACCTGTGCGTGGTGGTAGCAGGCATACCTTTTGGCGTGCGAGGAACCACGAACTTGGTCAAGGTTCAGCGGGTGGGCGAGGCCTTTCTCGTGAATCCGAACCTGAAGTCGGAAACAGACCCACCTATCAGTGTCGAATGAACTCTTTATTGTGGCGCGTCGTTCATTGGCAAAACCATCTGAGGCTTGACGATGACATGCTCGTCGGAGATGGGCATCACTGCTGATCCAATGGCTAGGAACTCGATCGTATGCGAACCCCATCCGTGGGACTTTTCGATAAGTTGAACGCCGACGATGCCTTGAGCTTTGACCGCTTGGGCCTCCTCCTGCATTCTTTCCATGGCAAGCTCCCGAGCGTCGTAAAGCGCCTGCGTGAAGTTGGTCATCTCGACGTTCTTCATCGAGGTTCCCCAACTCTGTCGCATGCTTTGGTGCGCCACATGGTAGACGCAGTTGCCCATGACAAGTCCCAACGGTCTATAGCCGGCCTGGAGCAAGGTCCAGAAGTCCTGGCCTGAAAGATCCGAGGTGAACGGTCTATTGTCGGCAGTCCTGTGCAGGACCCCGTCGCGGTGGCGGACGGCGGTACCGATCGCGATGAACTCTGCCAGATCCGGACCCCATTCGTAGCGTCCGACCTCCAATCTGACACCGATGATTCCGTCTGCGCCGAGCTGATCGGCTTCCTCTTCCATTCTTGTCATCGCCAGCTCACGGGCATGGTACATTGCCTGAGTGAGTACAGTTAGCTCTTGGCTCTGCTGCCATCGGGCAAACTGAAAGCCAATGTGGTAGATCGAGCTGCCCACTACAAGGCCAAGTGGCTCAAATCCCGCCTCTTTTACAAGAAGAAACTCATTCACTGAAAGGTCCGATGTAAAGAGTCCGGACTTGTTTTCCGCTAGTCGCTTGGCAGAATCAGAAGGAAGGCCTTCCTTCGATGTGGGGTCGTAGGTCAATTTGATGCTCCAATACCTTGTTTACGGGTTGACAAATAGAATCTTCTGCTGCTTTGGTACCGCTGACTGTTTTGGTTCGGAAATTGCTGTCGCCAAGACATGTGTTATGAATGCGACAGCGCCCACATTTTCACTGTTCATCCCTGGCAGCTGGTAACTATTTGTTGCGGATCGGAACCTGAAATCTATGATTCCTCTGGCTCCAAGGGATTTAGCGGTCTTTTCGATCTCGCGCATTACTATGCGTCGGCTTGCATAATAACCATCTGTGAACTCTTTGATCTCGAAGTTGACCATGTTTGCGCCGTACATGGAGTACATCTGTTGAAACGTGTATGGCGAAAGGGCTGCAAGATAGCAGGAGCTGGCTCCGACCAACCCCAATGGCACGATGCCATTCTCCAAGAGCAGGTGAAGATCCTGACCGTTCAGAGTCGTAAGAGCTGCAGCGTCGGTCTTTTTTCTTACCTCAGAGAGAAGTCCACCAACGCTTTTGACCGCGGTTCCCACAAGTGAGAATTCGATAAGGCTAGATTCTGAGTTGAACATCTGCTGTGTGATCCGTGTGCCGACCACAGCATCGGCGTGTGCTAGCGCAGCTTCTTGTTCAAGGCGGTTCACCGCGAGGCGCCTGGACTCGTTGAATGCCTCGGAAATCACATTGAGAGTCTGAGAGCCGCCATAGGGCATCGGCTGATATCCAACTTTGTACACCGCGGTTCCGGTTACTTGGCAGATTGGTTGCAGCCCTGAGCTTGTGAGAAGCGCAAACTCGTTGACACTAAGGTCAGAGGTGAAGCTTTTGTCGCTAGAGAGGGCGCTTAGCCGCCTCAAAGCGGCAGGAACCAGATTGCCGTTCTCAAGAGCCTGCTGAGAGGCGATTGGGTCATCTGTGGTCTGAGAGATCTTAATGGGCGAGCTTTGTGAAGCTGGGGTCTGACCTGGCTGGTTTCCCTTCGATCTGAAGAATGCCATATCAGCTAAGGCCCAAGATCCTGTTTAGTGCAGCTCTGCTCGCAGCGGATCGTTCTGCTTCGAGGGCAGCCTGTTGCGCCAGCGATGCAGCCCACTTGTCCATGGTTAACTCGTCTGTTTTGATGACGATGTCTCGAACGATCTTGGAACGTGAACACACGATCGGATTGGACGACTTCGAGTTCGTGATTGCGTAGAGCTGGTCCCCTAGGCGGATCGAGATCTCCTCAATGAGAGTTTCTTTTGAAAACAGGCCTTTCTTTCGCTGTCTGATCTTTACTCCGTTCGGAGAGATGGATCGAAGCAGCTCGGCCAATGCGGTGAGGGAATTCTCTATATCTGAAGTGTCCAGGCGGAGGGAGGAAGCAATCATATCAAGCTCAGATGGCTTGAAAGAGGCCTTATCCAATCCATTATTTTCTAATGCGCCCACCGGATTCATGCTAACCAATTAATCTTCATCATGTAGCTCACTTTATGTATTTGGGTGGATTGTTGATAATTTCGCCCCGATATAGATTATGGTCGCATTGCAGCGGTAATCCATGTCACCTAGGCGCTTTAAGCCTCTCCGTGCATAGATTCATCTTGACGTTTGCTCGGAAATCACAATGCAAGATGATTCTTGAAGACGAGAAATCGCGTAATCAGCACTTAGTGGCAGAGCACAGCCTCTGCACTCCGTTGACGTGCTTTTCTTCTGCGAGAGTTGCTCTTTGTAGGGACTTTGCCCATGGGAATCTCGACTCGCGTTGAGAATAGGTGTAGAACAGTACTTAGGATGAGGAGGGAAGAATGGCTCGCAGGGCAAGTCTGACCAGTCAACTTTATAGGGCAGCGCGGATGTCCAATAACTTCAAGGCAGTTTCTGAAGGACCATCTGCATATGCTAAGAGGGTGGTGCGCCGGAAGGTCTATTCCAAGCAAATGGCTCTGACGCGTAGAGTGCTCAAGGGATTCGGTCTTTCAAAGTAGCTGCGGTTGAGGGCATCTGCCATTTCAGGCTCGACTCAAGAACATTTCAAATAGGCGTGTCTTCTGTTTGTGATGTCGACCGGGTACTTGAATCAAGGTGGGCGAGACCTCGTCTGCCTTGATGGATCGACTGAGAAAGCTGGTCGATTGGCTGTGGGTAGCCTAGGTAGTATCCAGATATCAAATCCACGCCGAGGTCAATGAGATGGCGTAGTTGCAGCTCGGTTTCGATTCCGCTGGCACAGACCTTGGCGTTGATCGCATGTGCGAGGTTGATGATGGCCGGAACAAGAGCGGACCCGGGGGTTGTAGCAATCTCGTCGATCATTGAGTGGCCTAGGATTATTAGATCAATCGGGTAATCCACCAGGTGCGAAAGGGAAGAGTAGCCTCTGCCGAAGTCATCGATGGCAATCTTGACGCCCCTACTCGCCAAGGCATGGAGAATCGAGTAGAGCTCGGTGGAGTCCCTGCCCAGAACGGATTCGGTTAGCTCTATTCCCAGCTGGCCGGGAAGGAAGTTCTCTTGATAGCTGGTGATGAGGTGGTTCACGAAAGAGTAATCCTCGAGTTGTCTCGATGACACGTTGATCCAGATCGTGAAGTTGGCTGCTTTCCCGGCATGTATGCTCAGCTCCGGGAGCAGGTCGACGGACGAGTCTATGAGATACTCACCGAGGGGCAGGATCAGACCTGACTCTTCAGCTACTGAGATGAAGATCTCCGGGGGAATCGAGCCCTTGTCTTGGTGGAACCACCGAGTGAGAGTTTCAAAGCCAGCAAGCTCTCGGTTGGCTACTTGGAAGATCGGTTGGAAATGCACCGATATCTGGGCAAGCTTCAGGGCGTCGCGGAGGTCAGCTTCAGTATCAAGCCGAGTGACGACTTTTTGCCGGATGGCACTGTCGAACATCCTAATCCGGTTTCGGCCCTGCTCCTTCGCCTCATATAAGGCCACGTCGGCATCGCGGAGGAGCGTTTCAGAACTTGAGAATTCATTTGATATCGAGATTCCGATGCTCGCTGTAACCACTAAGGGGCGTTCCCTGACATTTATGGGTTTGGCCAGCTCTGAAAGAATGTCATTTGCGATTTGCTGCGCATCTGCAATGGTGCGTATGCGCAGGGCTACGACGAACTCGTCTCCGCCGAGCCTTGCTACCGTGGCAGGATGGTCGACTATGCTTCTCAGCTTGTGTGAAATCTGGATCAGCACGCGGTCGCCTTCAGCGTGTCCATGAGTGTCGTTGACTCTTTTGAAACGGTCAAGATCTATAAACAGGAGTGCCAACTTCTGGTATCTCGGCAGGTCTCTCAGCGAGTCGTCGATCCAGGAAAGAAGGGCTGTACGGTTGGGGAGATTCGTAAGCGCGTCGTGCGAGGCTGCATACGATAGCCGTTCCTTTGTCTCCTCTGAGGCAGAGAGAAGTCTTTCGCGCTCCTCGGTGAAGTTGTGCTGCTCGGTGATATCTCTGAAATAGACCGCTACACCATTTGGAAGCGGATGAGCTCTTATCTCGAAACATGCCCGGCTCTCTCTGGCTACGAAGTCGAAGCTGACATGTTTGCCGGACATTGCAAGTTCCAGCTGTCTGGCGATCTCCGTCTCGAAGGCCGTTGGGAACTGGTCCCATAGGCCAACGCCTACTATGTCGATATGGGAGAGATTCAGGAGTCTCTCGGCCTGCTTGTTCGCGAACGAGATGCACCAGTTGCGGTCGATGGCTATGTAGCCGTCAGTCATCGAATCAACAAGTTCACCGACCTCAAGTGTTCCTGGCAGAAGCGCTGTAATCTCGATGACCGAACCTTCTATGGTCGTCTCCCGCTCGAGTGAGAAATTGGTGGCGGCGGCGCGGACGAAAAATAGTTGTTGAGAGCCGTTCCCCCTTTGAGACTTGTATGCGAACTCGACCTTGGGGATGCCAGCCTCTAAAAGGTTGAACTGAAGCAGAAACTTGAGACGGTCTTCCTCAACAACTGAGTACGACCAGCCTTCGACCGATCTGACTCGACCGGTTCCAGTCACCACTGAGAAGTTCCTGTCGTGGTTGAACTCACCGGTTCGGAAATTCCAGGTCCAAAGGCCGACCTTGGCTTCGTCATGCAGTGGCCTGTCCTTTTGGGAAGAAACAGAGGCTTTTAGCTCGTCGAGTTGGGGCAAAAGGATCTCCACAAAGGTCGCCGAGACAGCCGAAACAGCGCCTTCGGCGTCCAGGTGAGGGGTCGCGTAAAGCGAGATCCAACTGACCTCGCCAGTGGGATCTCTGACTCCCAAAAGTTGTCCGGCGACAGGAGCCGCAGTTGTCGCGGTCAGAGTCAACGGATCCTGTGCCAAGGCGAGAACGGAGCCGAAAATATCGATGACCTGACGATGGCGATTGGCGAGTGAAAGTGCTTGGCCTTGTCCGGAAACTATGCCAAGAATCCTCTGGGCTGTAGAGTTGCAGAAGCAGACCTCGCCAGTTTTTAGATAAATGGCGACCCCGCAAGGCATGTCCATCACGAATTCGAGCAACTGGCTCTCGGGAAAAGGGTAGTCACTCATGCAGCTGTGACAATGTCCATGATTCAGCCAAACCAGGATCCGTTACAAGAAGCCATTTTTGCGGCACCAGTCCATCATATTTCTAATTTCTGGCTGGGATATGTACCTTTTGGGGAAGTTCTCTGCCAGAACAAAATTCAGTGATCGCTACATCTGTGCTGAGCTGGTTGTTTGATGAAATCGATTTCTATAGGGAAATACCTGCGATTTTTTGGCAAAGGCTTGGGGAGCCGGGCTTAGCGGAGCTTTTGGGCCGGACTGGCAGTTTTATTGGGTGCCGGAAATTCGAGGCTGTTTGACTACGCTTTGCCATACAAGCCAATTGGAAGCACAGGTCGAGCTCAACTCGGTAACTGGGATTGAGGCGGCGGAAGGTTTTGCGTTTGGGGGTAAAGGCATGACTGGCTGGGAAGGTGTGGTTCCAGAGTCGGAACGTGAGATTTATCGCAAGGCTGGATTCGGCAAGAGCGCAAGATGGGATGGAAAACCTGCCCTTGTCATTATCGATGCGCTGTGGTCGTTTATTGGGCATGAGCCAGTCGATGTCTTGATGGCAATGGAGGAATACCCCACCGCCTGTGGAAAGTCTGGCTGGGATGGGCTCGAGAAGATCGCTGTCGCATTGGATTATTTCAGGGGGGCAGGCCTGCCCGTTGTATACGTCTGTGCCGACGGCAGCTTGCGGGATGTCTACGGAGCCACTACCAGGATGCGAAGTCCAGTATCGCTCAAAGACAATGAGGCGTTTGAGATACCGGGAATGATCGCGCCGCACGAAGGTGAGCCGATAGTCAAGAAGACCAAGGCGAGCGGCTTTTTCAGGACGCCTCTAGACATTCTTCTTCGAAAGGCGGCGGTCGACACAGTCATTTTGGCAGGGTGCACCACCTCGGGCTGCATACGCGCCAGTGCCGTGGACTCGCACTCTCTCGGTTTTGAGACGATTTTGCTCGAGGATGCAGTTTGGGACAGGTCTTACTTTTCGCACGCTGTCTCGATGTTCGAGCTTTCGATGAAGTACGCGAGTGTCGCCAGCGTTGAGGAAGCCTGTGCCCAGATCGGCAAGTACCTTAGTGGGAAGCGAGTCTCACAATGAGCAATGGAGATTCCAACCATCGTTCCCCGGGTCTCAGGTATAATTACCAGCCGATAGTCGACCGTCCGGAGTTCATGTGGCCGGGCGGGGCTGGGGTTGCTGTGTGGGTCATACCCAACGTCGAGTATTACCCCTACGACCGTCAAGGCGCCACCGTAAACGATCGCGCCGCTGTAACACAGCCGGACGTTCTCAACCACAGCTGGCGTGATTACGGTGTCAGAGTAGGAATTTGGCGGCTGTTCGAATGCTTCGACGAAGTCGGCATTAAGATCTCCGCGACTCTCAATAGCGAGGTCTGCGATGAGTATCCCCGTCTAATCGAAGAGGGGAACAAGAGGGGTTGGGAGTGGATCGGACATGGAACCAACAACTCGATCAGGCTTCAGGGTATGGACGAGACCGATGAGATGGAACTCGTGGGCAAAGTGCTTGATCGAATCGAAGTTGGGTCAGGAGCAAGGCCACGCGGATGGCTCGGCCCTGGTTTATCAGAATCGCACAATACCCTAGATATTCTCAAGCGCTCTGGTGTCGAATATGTGTGCGACTGGGTTGCTGATGACATTCCATTTTGGATGGATGCAGCTGACGGACGAATCCTCAGCATTCCTTACAGCATTGAAATGAACGACATGGAGTTGATTCTGCGGCAACGTTTAACTGGACCGGAGTACCATCAGCGTCTTTTGGATCAGTTCGAACAATTGAGGCGTGAGAGCATCAAGCAGAATAGAGGAAGGGTCATGGCGATCCCAGTGCACCCCTTTCTGGCAGGACAGGCGCACAGAATCGGTTACCTCAGCGATGCACTTCACTACATTGCTGGACAACGTGACACGTGGCTTGCAACCGGTTCGGATATCATGGGGGCGTTCAAAGAGATTGAGCCGTAGGAATCTCTCACTGACGTTTCCGAGGGGTAATCGAGTAACGAGTCCACTGTCTGTTGCGGGAGGTTAGTGACACAGTGTGGGCTTTCTCAAGAGATTCGATTTACCACGCTTCCAACGTCATCGGCAGCAATTTATGGAGTTGTGTTTTTCTGGTGGGTTTGCTATCGGCACCGTTTCAGCGGGCGTCAATAGCTCGATATAGCTTTAGAGGGGGAGTGACTTGTGACCGAGGTAGGTTCAGTTGAAGAACCTGTTTCAGATCAATCCGAATCCACGGGGACTTTTCCGGCTGCATCACGGTCGGAGCTGTTTCAGCAGCGACGCAAGCGGGGAGTGGTCGCCAAGTACGGGATTGTCATCGCTTGGGTCGTAGAGATCGCAATCTTTGCTGTCATCGAAACCTCATCCTTCTTCACTACAAGCAATTTCAAAGAGATTGCCAGCTCTCAGGCTGATCTGGTGATCCTTGCTCTTGCCGTGGTGCCAACGCTGGCCGTGGGAGAGGTTGATCTGTCGATCGCGTCGGTCATGGCGCTGTCGGCGACGATTTTCGGTCGAATGAACGGTTCGGATCACTACGGTGTCGCAGTCTCATTGGCCGTGGCCCTCGGTGCGGCCCTGGTTACCGGCTTGGTGAGCGGACTGATAACGGTCTATCTGAGAGTCAGAGGAATAATCGTGACTCTAGGCATGGGGACGCTTGTTTTGGGTGTCACGACGGAGGTATCTCATTCATTGACGGTAAGCGGAATCTCGCTGGCGTTTCAGAACGCGATGAATCACCAGATCATGGGGATCAGCTATGCGTTTTACTATGCGGTTGCTGTCACGATCATACTCTGGTACCTTTTCCGGCATACTCCTGCTGGCCGATGGATGCTATTTCTCGGATTCAACCGTGAGGTGGCGCGGCTTTCTGGGATTGAGGTTTCCCGGTTACGGCTTTTTGGATTTGTGCTGGGCTCTTTTATCGCAGGCCTAGCGGGAATCGTATCGATCGGGATTGCTGGTGGTGCGGATCCTTCCTCGTTCCAGCCCCTGCTGCTTCCGGCATTCGCTGCGACGTTTTTGGGTTCACTGATTTTCACTCCAGGCCGTGTCAATGCATTTGGGAGCCTCGTGGCTCTCTATTTCTTGGCAACTGGAGTTGTGGGGATTCAGCTGCTCGGAGTAGGCAGCTGGATTGACGATGCGTTTTATGGGGGAGCGCTTGTAATCACCGTAGCATTGTCAGGTTTATCGGAACTCTTGGGGTTAAGGGTTAGAAAGGGTAGTTCGGCATGAAAAGTAGGCCAGAAAAATCTGGGTTTCCGCTTCGCGGCGGTTCGGTGGCTATTGCGGGCGCTGTTACGGCGCTGCTGCTAGCTGCATGTGGTTCAAGCAATTCAACGGCATCGTCCTCATCTTCGGCTACTAAATCGCCAAGCGCGTCGAGTAGCAGCAGCAGTACGACGGGTAGCTCGGCTGCAGGGGTTTCCCAGGCAAGTGCAGAGCTGGCCAAATACAGCTCGGCCGGGGCGGTGACCGCACCTGGACCTGCTTTCGACGCCTCCAAGGCCAGCGGAAAGCTGGTATGGCTGGTGGAGCAGAGTTCGGCAAACCCGGCTGTTTCAATTGTGGCAAAGAATATCGAGACGGCTCTCACTCATGAGAACGTCAAGGTCCTCACTTGCGACGCAAAGGGCGTGTCGGTCAATATGGGCAGCTGCATCCAGCAGGGGCTGTCGCAACATGCGGCTGCCATAATTGCTGACGGTGGCGATCCACAGTCGTTTACGTCCGGAGTACAGGCTGCGAACGCAGCACATGTGCCTGTCATATCCGCTCTGGACGTTCCAGTGCCAAATTCCTCGGACGCCAGCGGAATTGATCCTCACTTGACCGGGCTTGCAGCCAATGCCGGTCCTCCCGACCCCTTGTCCGGGACTCTGGCTGCAGACTTTATTGTCAAGGATTCAAACGGCAATGCCCACGTTCTTTTCATCGGCTCCCCAGGTATTCTAGGAGGTCAATATGAAGAGTCGAACTTCGAGTCGACTTTGAAGCAGCTTTGTCCAAAGTGCACGGTGGATACTCAAGCTGTGCAGATAACCAACTGGGCTTCAGATCTGGGACCAACAGTTTCCGCCCAACTCTCGCTTCATCCTGACATCAACTACGTCGTTCCCGTCTTCGACCCCATGGCCGCGTACACGGACCCTGCAATAGTGCAGGCCGGTAAGGCAAGCAGTGTCAAGGTGGTCACAGTCAACGGGAGCCTGCAACAGATGACGAACCTCTCGCAAGGTCAGGTTGTGGTCTGTGACGTAGGTCAGGACCTCCCTCAGATGGGTTTCCTGGCAGCCGATGAGACATTGAGGTACCTGAGCGGCGTTCCGACGTCTTCTCTGGTCAAAGAGGCGCAGCCCAATGTAAGGGTTTTCACGAGCGCAAATATTGGATCAATTAC
>JAJYVK010000018.1 GCA_021792075.1 Actinomycetes bacterium
CCGTCGGATTTATCCTTTGCAAGCTCGGCCAACAGCTTGAGCGAGGCGGTTCCATCGACGGCTCGTATCCGCTCCAGCGTCCCATCTGCCCTGACGACAGCAATGCCGGCCGAGTCGTAACCACGATATTCCAGCCTGGCCAATCCTTCTACCAGGTCGTTCAGACTTGCTGCTTCACCAGTGGAACCAATTATTCCGCACATGCGTTCAAGTCTAGGTTTTTTTAGTCCACAACCGCAGCGAGACAGCGTGCTGAACGCCTGATTCAGCCCGAGCGGGCAGGGGCACACCTACCGGTGCTGCTCCAAGAACCGGCATATCTCAGCTACCACGCTGTCTGCGGACTCCCTGGAAGAGGCCTCCGCCATGACCCTCACCTTGGGTTCGGTGCCGCTCGGCCGGACAAGAATCCTGCCCGAGCCGGCCAGGGAGTGCTCCAGACGGGCAACTATGTCCGCCAACCCTGGAATCTGAGCAACTCGCTTCGGATCTTCGAACTCCATCGAAACCATCGATTGAGGAAGCTTGACCATCGCTTGCTTTGCAAGCTCTGTCAAGGACACGCCTCGTCTATTTATCAGTTCGACCAGCCTGACGGCGCTGAGAAGGCCATCCCCTGTAGTAGCCAGATCGCGGAAGATTATGTGGCCGGATTGCTCCCCCCCAAGGGACAGTCCCTCTTCCTCCAGCGCCTTGAGCACGTAGCGGTCGCCAACCTGGGTCTCATGAACTCTGATGCCATTCTTGGCCATGGACTTGCGGAAACCAAGGTTGGTCATCACAGTCACCACCACCGAGTCGCCACGAAGCCGGGACTGCTTTTTCAGATCCAAAGCAAAGATTGCCATGAGCTGATCTCCGTCGATCAGGTTGCCCTCTGAATCCACAGCAATCATGCGATCGGCGTCTCCGTCGAGCGCGATGCCGAAGTCCGCCCGGCGTTCTAGCACTTCCTTTACCAACAGCTCTGGATAGACCGACCCACAGTTCTGGTTTATGTTCTTCCCGTCTGGGGCAACTCCTATAAAGCTGACATCCAAATTCAGGGTAGAAAACAGACCAGGTGCCACTGATACCGCAGCTCCATTTGAGCAGTCGATAACCACCTTCAACCGTCCCGACTCCGACAGGCCGGAGTGCGTAAGCAGATAGGCGGTGTACTCATCCAATGCGGTGGAGTCGGTCACGATCTCCCCAACCTCGTCGGTTGCAGGATTGAGGGTCCCTGACAAAATGACGGAATGGATCTGCATCTCCAACTCATCCTCGAGCTTCATCCCGCCAGGAGCGAAGATCTTGATCCCATTGTCCTGATAGGGATTGTGCGAGGCAGAGATGACCACTCCTACCACGCCTCTCTTTGCCGAGACATAGGCAACCCCTGGTGTGGTTATGACGCCGAGATCAACCACTGAGACGCCCGAGGAGCTCAATCCGCTCGCCAAGGCACTCGAGAGCATCGCACCCGACACCCTGGTGTCTCGCCCGATCACGACTGTCTTGGGTTCGAATACCCTTGCTAGGGCCCGCCCAAACGAAAGAGCGAACTCAGGAGTAAGCTCCTGGTTCGCCCTTCCTCTAACACCATCGGTCCCGAATTCGAGCATCTGCGCTTTATCTCTTCGAGTACTGTGGAGCCTTCCTTGCCTTCTTCAGGCCGTACTTCTTTGATTCCTTCTCACGAGCGTCCCTTGTGAGAAAGCCGGCCTTCTTCAGCGTCGCCCTGAGCTCGGGTGTCACGGTGATTAGTCCCCGCGCGATTCCGAGACGGAGAGCGCCCGCTTGGCCGGAAAGCCCGCCGCCGTCGATCGTGGCATCAATGTCGTAATTCCCTGCCACATTGGCGACCCGAAGCGGCTCGGTTGCAAGGTTTCTCTGAACAAGCGACGTGAAATAGTCTTCAATTGCTCGCTTGTTAATTGTTATTACGCCGGTTCCCGGGCGAAGGCGAACGCGTGCGACCGCCTGCTTGCGACGTCCTGTTGACTGTGATAATGGCGTAGGCATCTTCTTTATCCTTACGAAACCCTGCGGGCGTCTTCGATTACAAAGGGCACAGGCCCCTGGGCGGTGTGCGGATGCTCCGGCCCGGCATATACCTTGAGCTTCTTCGCCATGGCACGGCCAAGACGGTTGTGCGGCAGCATGCCCGTGATTGACTTCTCTACGATAAACTCCGGCTTGGTCGCCAAAAGATCTGCGTAGCTGGTAACTGTGAGCGCACCTGGGTAGCCCGAATGACGATAGTCGAACTTCCTTTCGGCCTTATTGGAACTCATCACAACCTTGGCAGCATTGACCACGATAACGTAATCGCCGGTGTCAAGATGTGGAGCATAGATTGCCTTGTGCTTGCCACGAAGCAGGCTCGCGGCAACGGTGCTCAAGCGGCCCAAAACCAGGTCCTCGGCATCAATAACGTGCCATGTGCGCTTTATGTCTGCTGGCTTCGTCGAGTAGGTACGCATTAATTCCTCGCATGAAAACTGGAAACAACGTCGAGGGGAAACCTCCCCTTCCGCCGCCTGCACAGCACGGTAGAAAATCGACACGGTATTCAATAATACCGGATTATCTTCTAAGACCAGCACTCTCCTGGCCGATTTGTGCATGAGGTCCACCTTGGCAGCACGCCCTCGTCATATCCGACCTCCCAAAGCGTCAGCCCTGAAGCGGGCGCCAATAGCTTGACCGAAGAGCGATCCCTGGCATCTAAAGCCTCGACCACGTAACCCGGGCTCTTCTTCAGGGTGCCTACCTGATACAGCAGCCCGGCTATCGATCTGACCATCTGATGACAGAAGGAGGAGGCAGTGATCCACAGGTCCACCCCGCCAGTAATATCTTCCAGCCGTATTTCCTCGACTCTTCGAGTGAGTGAGGCACCATTGGGGTCTTTGCGACAGAAGCTCGAGAAGTCGTGCTCGCCCAGCAAGGCTTGGGCCCCCTCACACATCTTGGACAGCTCCAACTTTTCCTGAATCAGCCAGCTGGTTCCACCAGTTAACGGATCACGGGTCTCGCCGTAGGCGAAGCGGTAGAGGTATTTACGATACCGCGCAGAATACCTGGCGTTGAAATCCTCACCCGCTATCCATGCCTTGCGCACGGAGATCCTCTCATCCAAAAGAGAGTTCATAGACTTCACAAACCGCTCTGGCTCGAACTGCCGGCCGCGAGAGATCGCAAAAGAGACCACCTGAGCCCTGGCATGCACTCCTGCGTCTGTCCTGCCTGCCGCCGTAAGCTTCGGCTTCTCCCCCAAGCAGATCTCTATGGCGCGGAGCAGCTCACCTGCCACAGTTGCTTGCTGCGGCTGATACGCAAAGCCGGAAAACCCTTTGCCCAAATAGGAGACGATGGCACCGACTATCTTGATATCAGAATGCGAAAGATCCATATCCTGGCCTTGGGGGTCAGTGATATGGATCTCGAAAGACTCGTCAGAGCCGATCACACAAGCTCTATGACCGCCATGGCTGCGTTGTCGCCGTTACGGGTTCCAAGCTTGAGAACCCGGGTGTAACCACCGGGGCGACCTTCGTAGCGTGGGCCGATCTCCTCGAACAGCTTATGGGCCATGTCTTTGTCCCTCAGGAATGACATCACCAGCCGGTGGTTGTGGAGACCGCCCGTCTTTGCCTTGGTGATCAGCTTCTCGGCGACAGGCCGAAGAGCCTTGGCCTTGGCCTCTGTAGTCACGATCGACTCGGCGGCAAACAAAGAGGCCGCAAGGTTCGCCATGATTGCCTTTTGATGTTGAGCGTCACCACCGAAGCGGCGGCCCTTCTTCGGACGTCCCGGCATTTCTAATCCTTACTCTTTAGCATGAGTCCACGCTCTTGCAGGCGCGACGTCACCTCATCCAACGACTTCTGACCGAAGTTCGTGATAGAAAGAAGATCATCGGCGGTCCGCATTATTAGCTCGCCGATGCTGTTGATCTGAGCCCTCTTGAGACAGTTGCGAGGCCTCTCAGTGAGATCGAGCTCTTCAATAGGCAGGCTCAGATCAGGTGAGATCTCCTCTTCCTCCACGATTTCGGAGAGTTCAAGGCCCATCGGATTCTCGCTCATCTCGGCGATGACTCCGAAGAGCGTCCTAAGTGTGTCCCCGGCAGATGCCAGCGCTTCAAGTGGGGTCATCGACCCGTCGCTCTCTATGTCCAAGATGAGCATGTCGAAGTCGTTGGACTGCTCGACACGGGTGGGTTCTACGGTAATCATCACCCTGCGGATCGGAGAAAAGATGGAGTCGACGGGAATTACCCCTATTACCGCAGACGTCTTGTTCTTCTCCGCGGAACGATAGCCCCTACCCCTGTCGACCGTCGCGTCAAGGGCCAGGCGTCCCTTTGCAGAGAGTGTCGCGAGCGCGAGATCCGGATTGATGATCTCCACGTCAGATGAGAGCTGGAAGTCTCCGGCCCGCACAACTCCTGGTCCCCTGGCATCAAGACGAATAGTAACGGCCTCCTCGGAGTAGCTTCGGAACACGATATCTTTGAGGTTCAAGATGATGTCGGTTATATCCTCTTTAACACCGGGAAGGGTCGTGAATTCGTGTAGCGCCTCATCGAAGCGCACCTGAGTCAGTGCCGCTCCAGGAATCGACGAAAGCAGCGCACGACGAAGAGAGTTCCCAATTGTGTGGCCAAAGCCGGGCTCCAGCGGGCCGATCGCAAACTTCTGGCGATTCCCGACCTGCTCGCCCAATTCCTCGACAGAGGGTCTCTGAATAAAGAGCAACGTATCTCCTTAGATCGTCTACTTGGAGTAAAGCTCAACTATGAGCTGCTCGCGGACGGGAACATCGATGTGCTCACGCAGTGGTGGATTGAGAACGTTGGCTTCAAAACCATCGGCGCTGAGTTCCAACCAACCAGGAACCCTGCGAGCTATGGTGTCACGGTTGTGTACCACCACGATGTAATCTCGAGCCTTTTCAATCAAAGTGACAACATCGCCTTTGCGAACGCGGAGCGAAGGAATCGTCACTCTTCGGCCATTGACTCGAACGAGACCGTGGCGGACAAATTGACGGGCCTGGGATCTTGAAGACGCCCATCCCGTACGAAACACGACATTGTCAATGCGCATCTCCAGCATGGTGAGCAGGTTTTCACCTGTGATGCCGTGCTGGCGATTTGCTTCCTTGTAGGTATTGACGAACTGCTTCTCCAACACGCCGTAGATTCTGCGGGCCTTCTGCTTCTCTCGGAGCTGAGTCAAGTACTCTGAGCCCTGGCGGCTGCGCTCCCGCCCGTGAACGCCAGGAGGAAATGGCCGCGACTCCATAGGGCACTTTGAAGAGTCACATTTTGGACCCTTCAGATAAAGCTTCATTTTCTCTCTTCTGCAGAGACGACAAACTGGTCCGGTATAACGAGCCACTTGCTTCCTTTCTCGGACTAGACCCTACGGCGCTTCTTGGGGCGGCAACCGTTGTGGGGCACCGGAGTAACGTCTTTTATCGATTTGATTTCTATGCCGGAGTTGGCAATTGCGCGGTGTGCGGTATCGCGGCCGGAACCCGGCCCCTTGAGCAGAACGTCTACGTGACGGACGCCATGCTCCATTGCTCTTTTGGCACATGCTTCGGCTGCAAGCTGAGCAGCAAAAGGCGTCGACTTTCTGGAGCCCTTGAACCCTACGTTTCCCGCACTCGCCCACGCGAGGACATTGCCCTCCTGATCCGTGATGGAGACGATCGTGTTATTGAAAGACGAGTGGATATGGGCGACCCCATATGCGATGTTCTTCCTGTCGCGCCTTCTCGGACGCCTGCCTCCCGGCTTGACCTTCGCCATTACTTGCGCACCTTCTTCTTCCCAGCAACCGTCTTCTTCGGACCCTTACGCGTTCTAGCATTTGTGTGAGTTCTCTGGCCTCGGACCGGCAACCCTTTGCGGTGGCGCAAACCCTGGTAAGACGCGATCTCCATCTTGCGCTTGATGTCTTGGGCCACATCTCTTCTGAGATCACCCTCTACTTTGAGATTGGCATCTATCCAAGTCCTAAGCTTCAGTACTTCCTCGTCGGTCAGATCCCGGACTCTGGTGTTGGGATCAACGCCCGTCGCTTCGCATATCTGCTGAGAGGTGGTCAAACCCACTCCAAAGATATAGGTCAGAGCAATCTCCAACCTCTTCTCTCTTGGAATGTCTACTCCGGCTATTCGTGCCATTTATCAACCCTGCCGTTGCTTGTGTCGTGGATTTTCGCAAATGACCTGGACGCGCCCATGGCGGCGGATCACTTTGCACTTTTCACAAATTGTCTTGACGCTTGCTCTAACCTTCAACTTCTTCCCCTGATCAGTCGGGATTCTCCATCAGAACCTGGCTGGCTCTTGGACCTTACTTGTACCGGTAGGTAATTCTTCCTCGCGTGAGGTCGTACGGAGTTAGTTCTATCTGGACCTTGTCACCTGGAAGTATGCGGATGCGATGCATGCGCATCTTTCCCGAGCTATGCGCAAGTACCTTGTGGCCGTTTTCAAGCTCAACGCGAAACATCGCATTTGGCAGGGGCTCGATTACAGTCCCTTCCAAGACAATTACATCTTCCTTTGATTTGGTCAGCTGACCCTCCTAAAAAAACATCCCACCACTACAGGAACCTTTCGACACGCAATTTCAAACTCCGCGAACAATTCACCATTTGAATGCGGTGAAGTATTCGACTTAGTCCGGTTCTCAGATCTTGACTTCGCCAAAACTGGACATAGTTATACCAAAGATCCGAGGAACCATTATATTAGTTGGCGCATCATGTTCTGCCTGCCGAACAGCCGCATTTGAACTCGCTCATCTATGAAATCGCTCCGTGAGAACCGAAACTCACGCTGTAAGGATTTCTGGCCCGTTCTCCAATATCGCAATGGTGTGCTCGAAGTGAGCAGAAAGCGAGCCGTCCGCGGTGACCACGCTCCATCCATCATCCAGCGTTACAGTCTCGGCACCTCCGACATTCACCATCGGTTCGACTGCCAAGACATTTCCGACCTTCAACTTTGGACCGGCATTACCCGGCCAATAGTTTGGCACGCTCGGCGGCTCATGCATAGAAGTCCCGATACCGTGCCCCACGTAATCTTTCACCACGCTGAAGCCTTCGGCTTCGACAATCCGCTCCACAACCCTTCCGATGTCATGCAGGCGGTTGCCTTCGAACATCACATCAACGGCGGCCATCAGAGATCGCTCCGTGACGTCTATGAGGTGCTGCGCAACCTTCGATATCTTTCCGACACCAACCGTATAGGCGGAGTCCCCGTGATATCCATCGACGATGGCACCACAGTCAATGGAGATAATATCCCCCTCTTCGAGCACGTAACTGCCCGGAATTCCGTGAACGATCATCGAGTTCGGGGAGGTGCAGATAGTCGCTGGGAAACCGTGGTAGTTCAAAAAGTTCGATTTTGCGCCGCGCTTTTCAAGAACCTGCCTGGAGATCTTGTCCAACTCCAGTGTGGTGATGCCGGGGCGGACCATGTCCATTGTGCGCTCTTTTATCTCGACGACCACCTTGCCAGCCCTGCGCATTTTTGCTATTTCTTCACTGTTGCGCCTCACGCACGCTCCAAATTCAAGTTGACAGAGACTGAAATTGCCTACCTCTTGTCACGAATAGCGGCCTCGACAACCTCGATAAGCCTCTCCATGACTTCGTCAGGCGTGCCGACGCCATCAACCACTGCCAACAAATTCCTATCCGAATAAAACTTGAGAAGAGGGGCGGTCGATTCCTCATAGAGGTCAAGCCTGCGACGGATCGCCGGCTCCGTATCGTCAGGTCGCTGCACCACCTCTCCGCCGCACAGATCACAAGTCCAATTCAGTTTAGGCGGTGCTTCAAGAGAGTAGATCGCTCCACAAGTTGAACAGACCCTTCTCGATGACAGCCGCTTCAGCACAAGCTCAGTGGGCACATCGAGGTCCAGAACCAGATCAAGCGAGTTTGGCTTGACCATCTCGTCCAGCGCCTTCGCTTGAACCGTTGTCCTTGGAAATCCGTCCAGGAGGAAGCCGCGGGAGGCGTCAGGCTCGGCAAGCCTCTCCTCGACTAAACCCATCACGACATCGTCCGGAATGAGCTCTCCCCTGTCCATATACGCTCTGGCCAGCTGTCCGAACTCGGTACCAGCTTTCACCGCCGACCTCAACATGTCTCCGGTCGATACATGTGGAACCGCGAGGTAGTGGGACAGACGTACGCACTGCGTGCCTTTGCCCGCGCCCTGCTTGCCAAGGACCACCAGCCTTGCGCCACGTGTCACTAACCGACCTCCTGCTCAAACGCCTAATGAAGAAATCCTTCATAGTTCCGCATTGTCAACTGAGAATCAATCTGCTTCATGGTTTCGAGCGCCACTACCACTGCGATAAGCAGGGTGGTGCCAGCAAACGGATATCCAGTTATGTGCCAGATGGCCAGTGCGATAGATGGCAGCAACGCGACTACGGCCAGGAAGAGGGAGCCCGGGAGAGTTATCCTGTTGAGAATCTTTGAAAGGAACCTCTCCGTGGCCTGACCTGGCCTGATACCCGGAATGTATCCTCCTTGCTTGCGCAGGACGTCAGCCTGCTGGTAGGGGTCGAATGATACCTGGACATAGAAGAACGTGAAGAGAACTATCAGGACTCCATACACGCCTATGTATACGAAGCTGGTGGGTGAGACGAGATGATTGTTCACAAAAGACCTGAAAGAAGCGCCTGGAATTACGTTCGACAACAGTACCGGGAAATACAAGATCGACGAAGCGAAGATGATCGGCACCACACCGGCCTGATTCACCTTCAGAGGTATGTGCGTGGTCTCTCCGCCATAGAGCTGACGGCCCACCACTCTGCGAGGGAAAGTGACCGGTATGCGCCTCTGGCCCTGCTCTACGAACACGATCGAAACAAGAATCGCAACCGCCAGTATGCAAATCACTATGAACTCTGCAGTGGTTGCCTGCTCATAGATGATCCTTCCCCCGCCGGGAATTCCCGCGACGACGCTCGCGAAGATCAGGATCGACATGCCCTGGCCGATTCCACGGATGGTTATGAGTTCAGCCAGCCACATGACGAATGCGGTGCCGGCCGTCATCGTGACGACGATGAAAAGAACCCTTGGGATGGTGAAATTTGGAATGAGATCGATGCTCTGGCCGCTGGGCAGAAGTCCAGCGCCGCCATTGTGGAACACAAAGGCAAGCCCCGTCGACTGCATGACCGCCAAAGCGACCGTGAAATACCTCGTCGTCTGGGTTATCTTTTTCTGGCCTACGGCGCCTTCATCCCTCCATTGGGAGAGCTTGGGAATCACCGATGTCAAAAGCTGGATGATGATCGATGCCGTGATGTAGGGCATGATGCCCAGGCCGAACACGGCGAAACGTGTCAGGGCGCCGCCAGAAAAAAGGTTCAGAAAGCCTAGGACCCCTCCAGTTCCGGCCGTGCCGGTTTCAAACTGCCTGACAGCGTTGAAGTCAATTCCAGGAGCTGGCACGTTAGCACCAAGCTGGTATAGGGCTATGACGAGAAAGGTGAACAGTACCTTATTTCTAAGCTCCCTGACTTTGAAGACATTCGCTAATGATCCGAACACTAATTACCGCCAGTCCATCTCTCCGAGGCAACTGTTGAGAGCTCGTCCCAACGCCCGCTTCTTACGGAAGTATTTTCACACTAGTTCAACGACGAACAAAATTCGAATGCAGCCGCGCCTTTATAGCAAAAACAGGTGGTCGGCACGCAGCCACCCACCTGCCCGCTTGCGAAACCTCAGCCTATCTGTTCGTTATGGCATTGCCCTTTGCGGGCGGACGTCCATTGCCAAAGGGAAGATCCACCTTGATCGCCGATCCGCCCTTTGAGACAATCGCTGCACGCGCCGACTCAGAAAAGGCGTGAGCGGAAACCGTTACTCCCCTGTTGAGTTCACCGTTCCCCAAGACCTTTATCAATCCATGCTTTGAAACCAGGCCGTGAGCCTTGAGCGTTTCCGCATCTATTACCACCACTCCTTGGGAGGCAAGGGCATCGATATCGCTGAGGTTCACCACGGAGTACTCGACACGGAACGGGTTTTTGAATCCCTTGAGCTTGGGGATACGCTGTACAAGCGGCAGCTGGCCACCCTCAAAACCCAGAGGAATCGTGTCGCGGGCGCCCTGCCCCTTGGTCCCCCTGCCGGCTGTCTTTCCGCCCCTGCCTGCAGTGCCTCTACCCACTCGCTTCTCGCGCTTGGTTGCACCCGCGGCGGGAGCCAAATCATGCAGCTTTATCATCTCTATGCCTCTTTTTCCTCTACAGATACGAGGTGACTCACCTTTGCAATCATTCCCCTGATCTCTGGACGATCGGCGTGTACACGCTTCTTTCCAATCCGTCCAAGGCCAAGAGCCTTCAGTGTTCCCCTGTGCTTCGGCTTGGTGCCGATGGAGGAACGGACCTGCTGTACAACTAACTGTCTCTCCGTCATCAGCCGGCCTCCCCGTTCTGAACATTGGACTTCGACTGGTTGTACGCGTTCAAAATGCCGCGTGGAATTATCTCATCTGCCGGCTTGCCCCTGAGCGCAGCGATCTCGTCGGGCCTTCTCAAACTCTTGAGCCCGGCTATGGTCGCATGGGCCACGTTGATCCCATTCGATGAGCCGAGGCTCTTGGCGAGTATGTCGTGGATGCCCGCCATCTCCAGAATCGCTCGTGCTGCTCCGCCGGCGATGACTCCCGTGCCCGGTGCAGCAGGCTTGAGCATGACGCGCCCTGCGCCAGCCTCACCGATAACGGGATGCGTTATCGTCGAACCGGCCAACGGCACGTCAAAGAGGTTCTTCTTGGCCTCCTCGATACCCTTCTGCACAGCCAGACCAGCCTCCTTGGCCTTTCCATAGCCCAAGCCGACCTTTCCATGCCCATCTCCGATGACCATGAGCGCAGTGAAAGAAAACCTTCTACCACCCTTTACAACCTTGGCAACACGGTTTACCTTTATCGTGCGCTCTTCGTATGCAGCCTCAGCCATTCCTAGAACTCCAATCCACCGGCGCGAGCACCGTCTGCCAGCGCAGCGACTCTGCCGTGATATTTGAACCCGCCCCGGTCAAAGACGACGACAGATATGCCCTTTTCTTTTGCCCGTGATGCCAGCAGCTCGCCGACCCTACGGGCAGCTTCGACATTGCCCGTAGCCTTCCCTTTGAACTCGCCCTCAACTGTCGAGGCTGCAGCCAAGGTCTTGCTGGCCGAATCATCGATCAATTGGGCAACGATGTGCTTGTTGGATCGGAACACCGCCAGTCGTGGTCTCGCTGCCGAACCCACCACAAGCCGCCGAACTCTGAAATGGCGCTTCTGCCTGAGCGCCTGTGAGCTATGCGTTGTCGATGACATCTAAAACTTTCCTTCCAATACCATGAACACCAGCAGCAGGCCTCAACGGGACCTTCAAGGACCCAGGCGACTCCCTGCTACTTACCTGACTTACCAGCCTTGCGAAGAACCTTCTCGCCCCTATAACGGACTCCCTTGCCCTTATAAGGCTCGGGTTTTCGAATCTTGCGTATATTAGCGGCAACCTGCCCGACAAGCTCCTTGTCGATTCCCTTGATGTTGATCCTTGTAGGCTGTGGGGTTTCGAAGGTCACCCCATCAGGAGCAGGAACGACGACAGGGTGGGAGAAGCCGAGCGCGAGTTCGAGCTGGGTCGGTGACTTCGCCGCAGCCCTGTAGCCAACACCGACGATCTCCAGTTCCTTGTTGAACCCATCCGTCACGCCTACGACCATGTTCGAAACGAGTGTCCTACACAGGCCGTGCAACGCACGGTTGCGCCTCTCATCGTTAGGA
>JAJYVK010000019.1 GCA_021792075.1 Actinomycetes bacterium
AAGTCTCCTTCTCTTTTTCAGACGTGCCCTTCCAAGGACGACTGATGCGAAAGGATAGGTGGTGACGATGACATCCGCTTGGAATTCCTCTGCCCATTTGCGGAGACGTTTCTCGAATAAGAGCGCGAGGAGGAATACTAATGGAGGAGTCAGCACGCTGGTCCAAGTCCACATTCGATAAAGCAGTTCATAGGTCCAGGGTGCTTTCGAAAGCTGGAGCTCATAGGCACGCTTGAGGAAACGGCCCACGCGAGGCGAGGCGTCTAGGAAGTCCACCATCTCGGTCTGGTGTCCGCGACCCTCAAGTCTTATGCACAATTCTCGGGCTGCCCCGTCGTGACCAGCTCCCATCCGGGCGGAGATCACGAGCACTCGTTTTGGCATTCCTTATAACCTATCTGTTGGACCTATGATTTACGCACTCGCGACTATGTCAGCACTTATGTTTGCCTTAGCCACCGCTCTACAACACAAGAGCGCTCAAAAGGCCGGAGTGGAAAAGGCTATGCGCCCTGCACTGCTTTTCTTCTTGGTGCTTGACCCTATGTGGCTCGTGGGAATCGGTGCAGATGTAGTCGGACTTTTCTTCCAATTTGCTGCGCTCGTCAACGGTTCCGTCCTTGTCGTTCAGGCCATTTTGGCTATTGGCCTTGTATTTTCGCTTGTCTTTTCAGCAGTCTTACATAATATACGATTGAAATCTTCAGAATTGGTCTTGTCGGCGGTGACCGCGCTGGCACTAGTGGGCTTTTTGAGCATTGGAGTTCCTGATCGCTCCGTTGATAAATCGACATTGACGAGCTGGTTTGTCGTTGCGGCAGCTGCGGCGGCCGTGACAGTTGTATTGGCTGGTTTTGCCCGCACTGCCAGCAGAAATCGTAGGACCTTTCTATTGGGAGTCTCCGCCGGCATACTCCATGGATTCACTGTTTCCCTTTCGAAAGTTGTCGCCCAAAATTTTGTCGCCCATGGCATACTGAAGATTCTGCTGGATCCCCATCTCTGGATCTTGGCGGTGATGGGGATAGCGGACATTTTGGTAGTGCAGAGTGCGTTTCAGTCCGGTCCACTTCGGGTGTCGCTGCCGATAATCTCGGTGATTGAGCCTGTCGTTGCTATCGGAATTGGAATTGTTGTGCTTGGAGAGACCCTTTCGGAGACTGCACTGGGTGCTGCTATTGCGGTTCTTTCGTTAGGGGTGATGCTTCTGGGCGTTTGGGGTCTGGCCCGAGTTGCAGCCGAGGAAATCATTGCATGACCGATGAATCGCATCCCTTTCAAGGCAACCGAGATCCGGTGGTGGTCTTCATCCATGGACAGCCCGGCACAGCCAGCGACTTCGATGAGGTGGCGGAACGTCTTCCCGTGACAATGAAGATTCTTTCCTACGATAGGCCGGGCTGGGGAGAAAGCCATGGAGGTGCAACTGATGTCATCGGAAACGTGAACTATCTGGCGGAGCTTCTTTTGTCGAAGAGCATTGAGAGGGTGGTGCTGGTCGGCTATTCCTATGGAACAACTGTCGCACTTAGGGCGGCGGTTGACTTTCCAGAGAGGATCGCTGGTCTGGTTCTTGTATCGCCTGTTGGAAGCGTGGAGTCTATCTCGGTTGTTGACAGGGTCCTGGCTTTTACTGCAGGCTGTATTCAACATGTTCCGATAATTCACCGCTTGATCGGACGCGATAAAGACAGAATAAGGCTGATCGAGAGCTTCTATAGCGAACAGGTTTGTCTGTCAGACGATCTGCAGCAGCTATCGAGCCAGATCTCATCTATCGCGCTTCCGGTTGACTTGGTCGTTGGAATGGATGACTTTTTCAATCCACTGAGGGGAACTATGCATCTTCTTGATTCGCTTCCAAATGCAAGGCTTACGCTTCTAAAGGGTGCCGGTCACCTGCTCTTGAATCAAAGCCCTGAAATGGTAGCTGGGAGCGTATTTGGCATGTGGAGTGACTGCAGTGAACGCTGAGAGTGTTCGGTGCTATTGCTATACAATTCATTTCACGAAAACCGGGCATTTGTAGCAAAAGTTTACGTTCTTAAGTAAATTTGTAAACATTTAGTAAAGAGTTGATGGTAAATTAATTACAGCTTTACTACGGTATTTTCACCTACTCGGTTCGGTGGTTCTCTGGGTGCGTTGCCCAAGAAGCCGTTGGGGCAGCTGGGTATCAAGGTATGGCTATGAGGAGGGGCGTCATGGCGAACGGGGACGTTACCGTGGCAGTTGAATTGTGGCTAAACGGCCGGGGGGCTGTTATACAGGGTCGAGAAGCCCGAGTGTTGGTTTTTAGACCAGTACCGGAGGTTTTGAGACATGGATTCGGTGACGAAGGCTACGTGGAACGATGATCAGTGGAGGCCTAGGGCTGAGTGCAAGGAGTTGGACCCAGCACTGTTCTTTCCGGTTGGGGTAACTGGGGAAGCTGAGCGACAGATTCTACGTGCCAAGTGTGTGTGTGAAGCATGTATGGTCCAAATGGCGTGCCTTGAGTTCGCTCTGAGAACGAACCAGGAGTACGGCATCTGGGGAGGAAAAGACGAGGAAGAGAGAAGAATCATACGTCGAATGAGGCGTCAACAGCGTAAGCTGGCGCAAGCTTCGTAGAGGAAGGCGGTGCCCTTGGGTGCCGCCTTTCATCTTTTGAGATCTATGCGCTCTGGATGAGTATAGATGTTGGTGCTGTGGTCTCGGGTGAAGCCAATCAGTGTGATGCCAAGGCTTTCAGCGGTCTTGAATGCCAGGGACGAGGGCGCCGAAACGGCCACAATTATCGGAATTTTCGCCATCGCCGCCTTTTGAACCAGTTCGAAACCTATACGTCCCGACAGAGCAAGTATTTTGTCGGATAGTGGGAGCTTCTTCTGGAGAAAGTAGTGTCCGACAATCTTGTCAAGCGCATTATGACGACCTATATCTTCCCTTGCGACCTCGAGTTGGCCTGTGGAGTCGAAGATTCCAGCGCCATGCAGACCCCCTGTCAGGTTGAAAAGCTTTTGGCCCTTGTTTAAGAGTTTGGGAATTGCAAGCACCGTGGCGATGTCGATTCTCATGGCTGACTCGACCGCGGAAGTCCTGGTTGCAAGTTCTTCTATGGATGTAGTTCCGCAGATTCCGCAGGCTGATGAGGAGAAGAACGTCCTTTCCCTGGCAGCACCTTCGTACTTGTGGGTCAACTCCACCGTCACCACGTTGAAGCGCTGTTCCGCATTGGAGACGTTTGCGCAGTAGCAGACGGACCGGAGATCGTCGTAGGACTCGATGAGGCCTTCATTGAACAGCAGGCCCACGGCGAGTTCGAAATCGTTGCCGGGGGTACGCATGGTCACTGTGACGGGAACTGCTTCCTGATCTGATCCTTGGACGCGGATTTCCATTGGTTCCTCGGTCGCAAGGACGTCTGGACGGACGGTAGTGGAATCGCCACGCACGGCTGTGATCATTACATCAGTTGTAGGCCTGCGAACTGGAAGTGGAGCTGGTGCGGCTGTTTCGGTCATCTGTGCGTGATCCTCTCGACGCTGAAAGCCCCTGCCTTGATTGCGCGGGCAAGGTCTTCGGGCGTGTCCATGTCGATGAATTCAAAGCTAGCCTGATTCTCCCACTCCTCGATCGAGAGCCACTGCGTTTGTGGAAGGTCAAGCGCATCTCGGACGCGCAATAACCCTTTGTGGCGGAACTCTACGGATCTTTGAAGCGCTTCCGCCGACCATCTTGCCGTCAAGTACTGCTCCCTTTTGTCGACAACCGGCACTACGCTAGCTGTTCCGGGCCAATTTGCCAAAACCGAGATGGTCGATGGCGATATGAATGGGAGGTCTCCCGCCAAGACGATTGCGCTTTGCGTTTCTCCCAACACTCCACTACTGCGGAGGTGTTCGACGGTTTTGGCGATGGCCGCTAGAGGCCCAAGTTTAACGGTGCCGGGAATCTGCGCCAGTTCGGTAAGCCCTGTGCCAGCTTCGAACGAGTGGTGGCAGACTGCAGAGAGCGATTTCGCAGCACGTTCGACAACAATGCAGTCTCCGATTTTCTGAACGAGTTTGTCTTTGCCGAAGCGTTTTGAAGAGCCCCCGGCCAGAAGTATCCCTACGCATGGCTTTGGCATCTGAACCCGGCTCATCGCATTTGGGATAGAGGATCTTGAGGCGACCATGTAGGAGAGTCTAAATCGGAAACTAGATGTTTCGTGGGTTCGGCTTTCGGCGGTATTTTGGATCTAGTTTAGTGAGCGATTTACCGTCCGGCCATTTCCGTGTTTCTTAGAATTGATGTCCTGTGATGCTGTAAGCAACCGAGCTTATCTTCGCAGAAGCCTCCATGTCCTCCTTTATGGGATCGGACTTCTCAACCACGCCCGCTCCGGCTCGCAAAACGAGGTTGCCAGAGGCAATTTGAACCGATCTGATATTGAGTATCCAGGAGCCGTCGCCATTTTGCTTCTGGAATCCGACGAGTCCCCCATAAAGCCCTCGGTCGAGAGGTTCAGAGCAAAGAATATAGTTGATCGCGTCATCGAACGGCTCTCCATTGATCGCTGCGGTCGGAGCAAGGTGAGCTGCGACTTCGATACTCGTGAAAGGTTGAGGAGAACCCTGTGCGCCGGAGATCCAGCTTGAGAGGTGGACGAGTTCGTTGTATCTGACGAGGGTGGGTTGTGCTTGGTAGCTCGCGTCTATACCCAGCTCCTCGAGGCGGTTGATGATTTGTTTTACGACGATCTGATGCTCTTCTTTGTCCTTGACGGAATTTAATAGGAGGGCTTGGTCTTGAGCGTGGGCCGTACCGGCCAACGGATGGCTGGCGATCATTGCATTCTGCCTGCTCACGACGAGCTCTGGTGAGGCGCCGACATACTTCTCAGTGCTGAAGAGGTATGTGTCAGGCCTATCGCGTGCAAGCTGCTCGAGTATCTGATCAGCTCCGGGAAGGTCTGCTCCGCTCAGGCATGCAGTCTTAGACAAAACCACTTTCTCGAGAGAGCTCGTTTTGATCGCCTCGATTGCGTCGACTACGCGGGAGCGGAACTCGATTGAAGACTCGGTCTCCTTTACATCCAGAGTCCCCGAAGAAAGCTGGGGTTCGACTAAACGACCTCGAATGATCTCATGGAGAAGCGCCGATGCAGCCCGTTCTTTGCCCTGTGGACACGAGATATGAATTGGACCCTCCGCCGGAAATACAACAGCTGCGAGCGGAATAACTACGTCGAAAGCAATGGAGGGGTTGAATGGAATTGCGGCAGTCAGGAAATGCTCGTGACTCAGCCGCTTTGTTAAAGAGAGGTTGTAATGCTGCTTCTGGTGTGGATCGAAACTGAAAAGCCCCTTTTCGATTCTGATGCTGCTGTTCTCGCCAACGGCGACCACCCTTTCCTGCGCACCAGTCAAGTAGGTGCTTCGAGAGAACTTCAAGGCTCTCTTGAAGAGGCTTATCGGGCCCAGTTGCGAAATATCTTCGACTAGTCCGGTATCGAGTATCAGGCTCATGTCATCATCGTTTCTTCGCTGTGAAGAGTTGGGCGGCACCGGTGGTCAGCAGTGCATGCGAGATCTCTGAGAAGCCGGCATTTACGAGCATCTCGATGATCGCGGCAGTAGGTGGAAGGTAGCTGACTGAGGCTGGGAGATACTGGTAAGCCTCTTTGTCGCTGAGGATTCCGCCGATAAGAGGGACGATCTTGTTGAAATATATTCCGTGTCCAACTCTCATTATTAGAGACGACGGTTGGGCGACTTCCAAGAGGGCGATTTTTCCGCCGGTTTTCAGGACTCGGGACATTTCCTTGAAAACCGGGAGCAGCTCTGTGAAGTTTCGAAGAGCAAAACCGCAAGTCACGCCGTCAAATGAATTGGCTTTGAAGGAGAGATTCAGGGCATCTGAAACAACAAGGTCGTTTGACAGGCGGGAGTGAGAGAGCATTCCATGTGAAAAATCTGTTCCGATGCATCGATAGCCCTGGAGACGTGCCATCTTCACAAAGTCTCCCGTCCCACACGCCAGGTCGAGAATAGTCGAGCCGGAGGGCAGGCTAAGGCTCTCAAGGCTTTGCTTTCTCCAAATCTGATCGAATCTGAATGTCATAATCCTGTTCAGTCTGTCGTATGTGGGAGAGATAGAATCGAACATTTCTCGGACAAAGACTTCCTTTTCCTTGCCGGTCGGCAATTCAGGGTTTGGCACTAGCTTTCCCGCTTTCCCAATTCCGTCCCAGAGGACGTTGTCATCACATTCCTAACCGCTTCAATTTCGTGTTGGGCGCCCACCTGCTCAAGGTGGCGTTGCGCAAGCGTTCGGAGGGTCCGTTCGAAGTGTCCTGCTACAAGTGCAACCGCAGCTGGTAGAAGTCGATTAAATACCTCTATGAGTTGCTCGCTGGACTCAGGAGAGTCACACTTTTGTGTGATTGGATTGCGAACATATTCGTCGAAAAGCTCGATAGCCAACAGTGCGTTTTTTCTTGTCGCATGATGATGGCTTTTTGCCAGCTCCAAGAGTTCGGATAGGGGGATACCTGACTCCAAGATTGCCAGTCCCGCGCGTGCCATCTCTATGTCGCTCGATGGAAATACCTCTAGATCGTTGATCTTCACTGGAGGAATCAGGCCCTCGTTGACCAAAGACTGTAGTAGAGGTCTGGGAATGGAGGTCCTTTGAGAGAGCTCGTCCATTGTCAGATATTCGGCGGGATGTCCTGCTCGGATCGGCTTTGACAGGGCGTCGAACAGCGCCCTATCGGCCTCTTGGACATCCTTTGAGAAGATTCGTCTAATCGTATTCAGGCTGAGCCCCGATCTCTGTAGCTCTCTTATCTCGCCAAGGCGACTGAGATGAGTTTTGTCATAGAGTGCTTGGCGGCCCGTACGCGATGGGGGATCCAGTAGTCCGCGGGTCTGGTAGAAGCGAATCGTGTCAACGGAGATATTGGCTATTGATGCCAAGTCTTCTATCTTGAAAGGTCCTATGGATTCAGCTCCGGTCTCCGGTTGTGATTTTGCCTGACTCATGGTCTCCTCTGAGGCGCAAACCTTCAACTTGTGTGTGAGTGCTCAAATAGTACGAGCTGGTACTCCAATAGTATCTAAACAGGGCTGTAATTGCCATCTCAATCGATCGATGCAGCCCGCCTGGGCGGAGCTAGATCAGAGTCTGTCCTTCTTGGATTAGTGCGTGAGTCAGTCTATGACTGTACCTGTCAAGTCTGTGACAACGGGATACTGAGGATTCATCAGTTCCAGACGGTCGAGCAGGAGCTTCATAATGGAGAAGTCTCGGGACCACCGATGGTTTGCTGGAATTACGAACCAAGGTGACTCGTCTGTGCTTGTCGCGGCAATGGCTTGGGAATAGGCATCCTGGTACTCGTCCCAGCGCCTTCTTGTGTCAAGATCTGTTGACGAAAACTTCCACCGCTTCTTTGGATCATCAATACGCTCTTGGAACCGCTTACGCTGCTCATCCTTCGAAATGTGCAGGAAGACCTTGACGACGTCTATGTGGTTTCTGTCGAGGTAATTTTCAAAATGCCGAATCTCTTGGAAACGTCGTTGGCGCTCTTTGTCGTCTATTTCCTTGGAGACAAATGCAGCGACAACGTCCTCATAGTGGCTGCGGTTGAAGATGCCGATTTCGCCTTTGGCGGGGAGGGCAATATTGATCCTCCAAAGAAAGTCGTGGGAAGCCTCGATAGGTGTGGGTTGGCGGAATCCGGTTACTCTGACCCCCTGGGGATTGACCCCCTTGAATACTCTTCGTATGCTTCCGTCCTTGCCGCCCGAGTCCAGAGCTTGAAGAACCAGCAACATTGATCGGGAGTGTTCAGCCCAAAGCCTTTCTTGGAGTTCTGAGAGCTGTTCATGCAACTCTTCGAGTGTTGCCCCGATTGTCGCCCTGTCTTTTTTTCGCAATCCGGGAGTAGCGGAGGGGTCCACGTCATTTAGATGGAATGGCTTTCCTGAGGGCACCCTCAGGTGACGTTCTGAGTGTGAGAGGGTCATCTTAGCTGTAATACCTATAGAGCAGCTGCGCCACGAGTGAAGGCTTGGAACTGTTTTCGGTTTCGATCGTTGCCTCAACAGTCAATTGAATTCCTCCTTGAAACTCTTCGACTTCGGTAATTGTTGCACCAAGACGTATGTTTGAGTTCGATGGGACGGGAGCGGGAAACCGTATCTTGTTCGCACCGTAGTTGACGGCAATTCCAGTTTGGTTCACCGAGAGGATCTCGGGCAGGAGCCTTGGTATGAGGGAAAGCACGAGATATCCGTGGGCAATTGTCGTGCCGAATGGCCCGGACTTAGCTGCTTCAGGGTCCACATGAATCCACTGATGATCTCCCGTGGCCTCTGCAAACTTATCTATCTGATCCTGGGTCACCTTGAACCAGCCGGAGTATCCGAGATGCTTACCGATATGTTCCTTTAATTCGGCGACGCCATTTATCTCAACCGTCATCTACGTCCAATCATGATCGAGCCGCGCCCTTTTGCGGCTGTCCCCATCAGTGAAACCAGATCTTCTGATGCTCGCGTGATTGTGGATGGAGTAAAAGAGCCAGCAGCGCGATCTCGAAGATCAGCGTGAGGGGCGACGAGAAGATCAAGGAGAAGAAGCTCGTGCCAAACGATACCGCCTCTATCAGGAGAAGAAGCAGAGGGATTGCTGCTCCTATCACTGCAAGAATGTATCCCCAGCGTTTCGCATTGGCTATTCCGAAAGCCCCGACTGCCTCCGCGACCGCCGGAAGCAGAAGGAAGGGAGACGCTGGCGAGAACAGGATCGTCAAGATCGCGTTCATATAAAGCAACAAGGTCGCGATCTGCAAAGTCTGCGGAAGCGACCTGTCAAACCATCTGGGTGAGTCCATCTTGGTCCTCTCGAGTTAGTTCACTAGTCAAGTAAATCACCTACATCTATATTTGCAGAACTGTCCGAATAAAATCTTTCACCGGAATGTCTGGTGAGCATGGTTCCAGCAAGCTGTCCGCAAGCGGCGTCGATGCCTGTTCCCCTGTTGTCTCTTACCGATGCCGAGATGCCAGCATTTTCAAGGATTCTCGCAAACTCGTCCACCCGTGTCTTCGGCGTTCCCTTGGTTGGCCAGCCTGGAGTTGGATTCAGCGGAATCAGGTTTACATGTGCTTCAAGTGGAACGCAGAGGGATATGAGTTCTTTGGCATCAGTATCGCTATCATTGACCCCGTCCATCATCGCCCATTCGAAGGAGATCCTTCGTCTAGTGACCCGGAAATACGAGTCAAGCGTCTCCGTTAAAAGCTCTATAGGGTATCGACGGTTGATGGGCACGAGAGAGGAGCGCTTTTCGTTGTTCGCGGCGTGTAGGGATACAGCGAGATTGAATTGGGCGCCAAGTGAGGCAAACAGCTTTATGCCTGGAACGATCCCAACGGTGGAAATGGTTATGTGGCGCGCTCCAATCCCTATGTCGCTATTTATTCTAGTAAGGGCTCGAAAGACGTTGCGGGTGTTTGCAAGCGGCTCTCCCATTCCCATGAAGACGACATTGGACAGTCTTTTCTCACCGCGGGTCGCCCGCGTACGCGAGATCGCCCAGATCACCTGTTCGACGATCTCTCCGGTCGTGAGCTGGCGGAAATACCCCTGCTGGCCTGTGGCACAGAAAGAGCAGTTCATTGCACAGCCAGCCTGTGACGAGACGCAGACGGTCGACCTCTCGGGATAGTGCATAAGTACTGTCTCGATCACCCTTTTGTCTTCGAGCTGAAAAAGCGCCTTTTCGGTCAGTTTGTGGTCATCGGAGCTGAGTTGTATGAGCCTGAGACCTGGCGACAGCTCGGGTGTCTGCGACAGAGTGTTCCTGAGCTGCTTTGGCAGGGAGGTGAGCTGCTCCGGCCTTACAGCATCCTCATGGATGGCTCTCCATATTTGCCTAGATCGGAACAGTGGCTCCTTCGGAAGGAGTTCTTGCCAATCGGTTATTTCAAGATCGTAAAGTGACATTAGCGGGGCTAGTTTAACTACTGTGACTGGGCAAAGATTTAGCATCTCTGAATTTGTGCATCGTAGCTCCAAGGCTAGTCGGGTTGAGTTTCCTATGAGCGATATGGGTGTTCGCCATAGGGATATTACCGGCGGTGGAGCCAGGGCAGCGGTCTTTGGTGTCAGTGACGGTCTAGTCTCCAATGTTGCTCTGATCCTTGGTGTTGCAGGTGCTCATCCGTCGGCCCCTTTCGTCAGAGTCGCTGGCCTAGCTGGACTGATAGGTGGCGCACTTTCGATGGCTCTGGGGGAGTACGTCTCCATGAAGGCGCAGAGGGAGTTGTTCGAGAAGGAGATAGCTCTCGAAGCTCACGAGATCAAGACTAGGCCAGATTTCGAACGGCGGGAACTGGTGCAGCTGTACCGGAGAAAAGGTGTGCCGAAGGAGCTGGCTGAGGATTTTGCCGAGCACATAATGGGAGATCCTGAGCTGGCGCTAAATACCCATGCCCGTGAGGAGTTGGGTATCGACCCTTCTTCTATTGGTTCGCCCATTCAAGCCTCCTCGGCCTCATTTGTCTCCTTTGGAATCGGTGCGATAGTTCCACTTATGCCTTGGTTTTTCGCCACCGGGACGACCGGAGTACTGCTGACGATAGTCTTGGCGTTCATTTCGGCAGCTTCCATAGGAGCGCTCCTTGCAGTTTTTACAGGGAGATCCTTGTTTAAAACAATGGTAAGGCAGGTCCTCCTGTCAGGCATTGCAGCTGGTATAACCTACCTGCTTGGCCATCTTGTTGGTCTGGAAGGCGGCTGATCACCTCTCTTGGGCTGGCTCCAAATCTGCAACATATGCTCGGTCTATGTGGTCGATCGAGAATCCAAGGTGCTCGTAGAGCTTGTTCGCTGGGGTGTTGGTTGCTTCAACGTATAGCATCGCAGTGTGGATCCCCTTGTCGGCTAGGTAGTTCAATCCAGCCAGGCAGATGGCCTTCCCCAAATGCAGGCCGCGGAGCTTGGGATCGACAGCCACCACGTAGATCTCACCGATCGCTGGCTCTATGTCCGAATGAATCTTTGTCCAACAGAAGGCTGCAAGATTTCCGTCGATCTCATGAAGGAGGAAGCCGTCGGGATCGAACCAGTCCTGCTCCTCACGATTCAGAAGTGTTGCAAGGTCCCAGTCGCCCTGCTCTGGGTGCCAGGAGAAGGCGTCGTTGTTGAGCTGTAGCCACCTCTCCTCGTCTTGACCGATTACAAATGGTCTGGTAACTATGGACTCAGTCTGGAGCTCTCTTTCGATCGGAAGAGATCTTCGCAGCTGGTAAAGATCGCGGCCTTTGGTCAGCCCGACGGATCGGCAAAGCTCGTCGCTCTCCTGAGATGGCTTGGCTACCCAGGCGTGTATGTGACCTCCGCCCTGGCGCCGGATCTCTTGAAGAGCGCAGCGAAGAAGCTCTCTGCCCACCTCTTGATTCGAACGCGACTTGGGGTGGATCACGTACTCTATTGCCCAGGAGTTGCAGCTTCCCTTTGAAATCTGGGCATATCCAAGTATGGCCTGGGAGCTGTGAGATTTTGCAACAAGGCCAAGCACCCCCTTGCGTCCCCCTTGAACTAAATCGATCCAGGCATGGTCCTCCAGCGCTTTGTGGTGGTCTACAGCTTCAGCAGCTTTTACCAGTTCAACGATCGCGGATATGTCCCGTTCGCCTAGTCGTCGATGAATTTCAACATTGGGCATGGTAAGAAACCTAATCACTAGAAACTAATTTGTGATCTTTTCCCAACTTTTCTTCTCCAAGTGACACCTCCTGTTTAGTTAAGTATTAGATTGGTAAATCCCAAGTGGAGCTTTGAGCTGAAAGCGAGAGATCGCCTA
>JAJYVK010000020.1 GCA_021792075.1 Actinomycetes bacterium
TCCCTTTCACCGTTTGGGGCACAACTTTGGAGGAGAAGTTCTGCCCGCCGGAAGCTAGCCTTCAATTAGCTTCAGATGCGGGTTCTGGTCGAGATTTTGGGCGTTCGTACCTTAGATGGTGCGCGACATTGTGGCGGGTCAATGCATCAACAACGTTCTCTTTTCAATTTCAAATCCTCCGGCAAAGTCGGCTCGAACCCGTCCAGGGTTCCTGCGGTATCGTAAGGACTTTGAATGTCTGATGAAGGCCCTGGAGTCGAGCACAACCTGCTGGTTGACGCATCGTTGTATCGGGCTCTGATCTCCGTCAACAGGCTGTTCAGTAGATCTCTGGATCAATCAGAAGGCGAACTCTTTGACGGAATTGTCAACCTGCTGGTAAGCCAACTCGATCTTGCGCTTGCTCTAGTAGCTGTGCTGCCGGAAAACAAGGAGTGGGTCGAGTTTCGCTCTGTTGCCGGGAGTGCAAAGGGGTATGCGGACGATCTTCGCGTAGCCGCAAGAGATGATATCAAGGAGGGGCAGGGCCCGATCCGTGTAGCGATGAGAACGGGGCAGGTCGTTGTAATCGACATAGATGATGACCGGTTCCTCCCTTGGCGCGACCGTGCCGTTGAGTTTGGCCTTGGAGGTGGAATGGCGGTTCCGTTTCGCTTCGCTGACGACAGTGTAGGCGTCCTCTGTCTGTACAGGCAGAGCCAAAAGCCGTTTCTGACGCAGCTGCATAACCTGATGGCTCAACTTGGAGCCGACCTCAGCGACTTTCTCCGGCGCCAGCACGAGCACGTGCAGCTGTCGCGGTTGCGAGAGTATCAAGAGGCTGCTGGGCAGCTTCTCCATAGGCTTCTCGCCATACCTGATCCATATACGGCCTTTGGGGAGGCAACCAGAATCCTTACGGAAAAGACCGACGCAATGGCGGCTTGGGTCTCGGTCCCGGATGGAAGCCACCTGAGAACCGTGGCGGGCCGGTGCAAGGAAACGGTCCGCGGCCTTGGGGCGGACCTCTGGCAATTCAGACCGAGACTTCTCGACGACAAAAGTCCAGCCTCTCTTTCAGTTGCTGCGAGAGCCTTCAGGTCGGGCAAGTCGGTGATCGAGAGCGAGAGCCGCAGCCATCACCTCAGGGGACTCAAGACCGTGTACTCTTCGCTCGCTTTCGTTCGTGTTGCTGGGGCATGGCCCATCGTAGTCTCAGGCAAACCCATAGCTGTGCTCGTCATGGTCAGTGATGACACCCAATACTTCAGCCCAGTGCTCACCGCGTTGTTGGAGCAGCTGATCGACGGTCTCAGGATTGCCATTCAAAACTTCGAAGCGCAGGCTGAGGCGAGGCGAATATCGCGCGTATATCAGGCTCTTCTCACGGAGGGCGATCTGCTCCTCACGGCCCAAGACGAACATGAGTTCCTGACGCAGGCCTGCACCAGACTTCTCGAGTCAGGCCTTTACAGAACGGTTTGGATAGGCGTCCATAACGAGAATGGGCATCTAGAGCCGCTCGTTTCAACCGGAGAGAACACCTCTGAACTCGACGTTTTGGCGAGAACGGCATTGGGCCAGAACCAGGCCCGGACAGCAAGCGAGAGGGCGGTGATCTCTGGGGAGACCGTCGTGGTTCGGGACTATGTCAATGATCCCAGCAATGCCCAGTGGGCGGCGATTGCCGAGAGAAATGACTGGCGCTCGTCCGTCTCCATCCCAATTGAACGTCACGGAAAGGCGTGGGGTGTGCTGAGCGTGTTGAGCGATCGCTTGGACGGCTTCTCCGAGGACATGGTGGAGCTGCTTTCTCGGATCTCTCAAATGATCTCGCACGGCTTGAGCGAGATAGACCTGAGAGAGGAGCTTCACAGCGAGCGTGACAAGCAGTCATGGTTGGCGTCGCACGATCCGCTGACGGGGCTTCCGAACCGTCGTGGTCTCGAGGACCATATTTCGGAGGCAATCGCCCGTAGCAAGCGGCACGGGACGATTCTGGTAGTAGGCATGCTTGATCTGGATGACTTTAAGGTCGTCAATGACACTTTCGGTCACGATCTCGGCGACAAGGCCTTGAGGGATCTGACGAGGTCTCTTAGAGATTCACTTCGCCAGACCGATCTGCTCGCCAGGGTGGGTGGAGATGAGTTTGTTCTCGTTTTGGAGGATGTCCGGCGTTTTTCGGACCTAACCAAGATTCTTCAGAAGTTTGAAGGCGTTCTGCACGCTCCGCTGGTTCTGCCGGACGGAAACCTGGTGATAGTAGGCGGGAGCTTGGGTCTATCTGTTTGCTCGGGTGACACTCCTACGCCAAACGAACTGCTTCACAGCGCTGACCAGGCATTATATCTTCTAAAGAGCAGGAAAGGTCACAGAGCCAGAGCTTGGGCGTTTCACTCTCCAGAGGACCCGGACGGAATTTCGACATACCCTCATCTGATTTCCGACGTTGTACCCGCTGAGGGCGGCGGCGACATTGCCAAACTTCTTCATTCAGACGGTCTGCAGATTCTCTATCATCCGATAGCCAATCTTTCGACGGGAGAGATAGTTGGAGTGGAGGCGCTGGCCAGACTTGTCTCTCCAAAGGGGATCGTGCACATGCCTCGGGAGTTCATGGCCGAGCTTAGCCTTGAAGATCAGAAGGCGCTCACATTGAAAGTGCTCTCCGTGGTAGAAGAAGATCTGAGCCAGCTTGAGCAGGACGGCTTCAGACTCTGGTGCTCAGTCGACATCGCGTCCGATCTCATAATGTCAGATTCCAGCCTGGCCGAGCTCTTGAAGGCATTTTCAACGTCCAGGCTGGGACCGTCTCGGATAACTCTCGAAGTTCTTGACGGTGCCGGCTTCCTTTCGACACCCGACGTTTGGGGACGATTATTAGCACTCAACGAAATGGGCCTTGAGATTGCACTCGATGACATTTCCACCAGCTACTCCTCGCTGCTGCGAGTTCAGGAGCTGTCGCTGAGCAAGGTGAAAGTGAGCCAGGAGTTCGTCCGCAATCTTGCGGCTCAGCCAAACGGATTCCGTTTCTTGCTCGCCATGTTGGAACTCTCTCGCCGTTTGAACCTTGGCTTCGTGGCGGAAGGTGTGGAGACGCTTGGCATTCTCGATGCGATGATCTCTCTGGGTGTGGAATACGGGCAGGGATTTGCGATCTCGCCTCCTCTTGCTTTTGGCAACTTCAAGGCGTGGCTTCCAAGCTTTCAGCTCGATGTCGGCGTTGCACGTCCCGTGACAACGCTTGGCCTGTACGCACTTTTCGTGCGCGATTCGTTCGGCTATTATCAGCGGCTGGCTGCAGGTCTTGAGCCAGCGGAAATAGACAGTTGTCCCGGAAACGGATACCTGAAGAATCTCGGATTGGAAGGAGGCGGGCTCGACGAGGCCCACCGTGCGTATCACGAAGCCCTTCAGAAATTCCAATCCGCCATCGGCACAAAGCCAAACCCCTATCTGAGGACGGTCGAAGAGGCCAGGGAACGGATAAGGAAGCTTATTCTCGAGGAGCTGGATCTCTCTTCCGCTTAGGTTCGGCCCGAGTCATCTTCGGAGAGTCTTACTTAGAGCCATAATCGGCTACTCGAGCTCGATAGAGCTGCACAGGTTCCGCTTCAGGTGCCGATACCGGCTAAGGGTCTCAAATCGGGCACCTGGGATGTTTCCCGCGACTACTCTTGTACTTGAACAGCACTTCGACATGTTTGCCTCTCTGAACTCGGGAGACCTGAACTGCAATGTCAATCAAGGTGGGCACCGACATTATGGAGATCGAGCGGTTTCGAAAGACCTTGGAGCGTCGACCGCGGTTGAAGGAGAAGCTCTTCACGTTGGACGAGGTGGCCTACTGCGAGTCAAGAGCTGATCCAGCCCAACACTTCGCCGTCAGGTTCTGTGCCAAGGAGGCGTTTTCGAAGGCGCTCGGAACCGGAGTCAGCAAGTTTTCCATGTCCGAGGTCGAAGTCGTCCGAAATGAGCGGGGCAAACCAGAGTTTGCACTTTCGGGCAGAGCCAAGGGCGTTGCAGAGAGTCTGCCTGCAAAGGGAATGGACTTGTCAATGTCGCACAGCGATCTCTTCGTCATTGCGGTCGTTGTAATCGAGACTTAGGAAATGTTTTGCGATGATACCCATCTATAGACAGAGCGACATCAAGGCTTTTGACGAATCGCTTGCGGCCCAGGGGTTGCTTGAAGAGGCGATCGCGCGGGCGGGCTATTCGGTTTTCGCACTTGCGTCTGAGCTATTGGATGGCTTGTACGGCAAGAGGGTTACGGTCATCTTCGGACCGGGGAACAACGGACGTGACGCATTGGTCGCAGCCGGACGGCTGCGCCGAGCCGGAGCCGTCGTGAACGAGGTGCGCTATGGCTCAGAAGAGTACTTTGACGAGGCGAGCTACTCTGAGGTTGATCTCGTGATAGATGGCTGCTTTGGAGTCGGATTGAGCAGAGCGTTCGAGCCACCGCCCATTGGGCCGGACACGGAAGTTCTGGCGGTCGACGTTCCTTCGGGGCTCGACGGAGATCACGGATCCGTCCTGGGTTCAGCGGTTCACGCGAACGCGACCCTGTGTCTTTCTGGACTCAAGTTGGGACCGTTGATTTCCCAAGGACCTGAGTTATGCGGAAAGCTCTACTTCAGCGAACTTGGTTTGGGCGACCTCGGCTTGCCAGGTTCCAGGGAGTTCCTGATAGAAGATGACGACATGGCTCTGCTTGCCTTTGGCAGAAAGCGCAGCGATCACAAGTGGAGCCATTCGGTTGCGGTTATTGCCGGCTCGCCGGGCATGGACGGAGCCGCGCATCTTGTGTGCACCTCCGGCTACTACGTGGGAGCGGGCATCATCCACCTCTATACCAACACCGCAGGCCATGCGGGCGACTATGGTGTTGAGACCGTTGTGCATTCAGTTGCATTGTCCGATCTTGATGAAGACGGCAAGCAAGAGTTCTTTCACGGCTTGGCGGATAGGTTCAAAGCGCTCGTGATTGGTCCCGGACTCGGCCTTGGAGAAGAGGTTGTGGGAATTGTCAAAGCGGCAATAGAGAGTGGACTGAGGACCGTGATCGACGCAGATGCCATCTCGGCAATTCCGTCTGTCGACTGGCTTTCGCGGCTCATTGGAGCCGATCATCCTGGAATCATACTGACACCTCATGCTGGAGAGCTGAAGGGGCTGCTGGAACGCTCCGGCGGGACGTTCTTCAGCGATTACCTGAACAAAGACCTTTGCAGCTTTGCTCGCGAATTTGCCAGTGAGACCGGCGCCGCACTGCTCGTCAAGGGAGGGCCTACCGTGGTCGCCTCCCCGGAGGGGAGCTGTTACCTCACTACCGCTCCGAACGCGTCTCTTGCCGTGGCTGGAAGCGGTGACGTCCTGTCCGGAATGATCGGGGCCGCCCTTTCATACCAAGGCGACACAGCTGAGCTGGCGGCCCTTACAGCACATCTGCACGGACTTGCAGGCCGTTCTCTTTCGAAAGGCCCTTCGGGAGAGCTGGCCCGAAGGGCGAGGAAGATACTGCTCGAGCTCGAAGACTCTCCAGGCCCAGCCTTAGAGAGGAATTTTTTCAAACCCACGCCTCTAGACGGTAATCTTGTTGCTAGTCCCTATTTACTCAAGTGCCGCTCCCGACGCCTGGTGTAGCCTTGTTGGTTGTGAGAGAGCGGAAAGTTCTATTTGGATGATTCGAGCGAGATCACGGCCGGCATGGGCCGAAATTGATGCTGAAGCCCTGGTGGCAAATGCTCGTCTAATGGAGGGTGTGATTGGGTCGGCGAAGCTGTGTGCCGTAGTCAAGGCTGATGGCTATGGGCACGGTGCAGTCATTGTCTCGAAAATACTGGAGTCCAACGGAATCGATCGCTTTGCGGTGGCACACGTGGACGAAGCGATAGAACTGCGTGAGGCTGGGATCTCAAGCCCAATCCTGTGCCTATCAGAGCCGTCCTACAGTGCAATTGAAGCAGCGCTGGAGCATAGAGTAACCCTGACTCTCTATACCAAAGAAGGTATCGATACGCTTGCTCGGGAGGCCAAAAGACTCTATGAGAAGGGCCTCATCAGCGATCCCAGGGCTGGCTATCACCTCAAAATTGACACCGGAATGCATCGTGTGGGCGCCGATCCGATGGAGATCCCCGAGATAGCCGAGCGCGGGCGGGAGGTCGGTCTGACTCTGCGCGGCTTCTGGACGCACATGTCCGTTGCCGATGACCCGCCCGAAGACGGCCGGGACGATTTTACAAAGGCGCAGATCCGTCTCTTCGAGTCCGCGAAGAACGGCCTCTTTGCGCGAGGCTTCACTCCCAGGCTTCATGTGGCCAATTCGGCAACAGGAGTCAACTACCCACATGCGCGCTACGACATGGTGAGATCGGGCATAGCGCTTTATGGCTGCTCTCCCTCGCCAAAGACAAAGATATCGGGTCTACGCCAGGTGATGTCTCTAAAATCCAGGGTGACTTACCTGCGCACAGTCGGCGCGGGCATGCGGCCCTCCTATGGGAGGCGCAGGCCGACGCGGGGTGAGACGACCATTTTGGCCACCGTTCCATTGGGATACGCCGATGGAGTGCCCAGAGCCCTTTTCGACGCGGGTGCAGAGGTGCTGATAAGGGGCAAGCGACGTCAGCTGGCCGGCATGGTGACGATGGATCAGGTAGTGGTAGATTGCGGAACCGATTTCGATGTAGCGGTCGGCGATGAGGTCGTATTTCTTGGAACTCAGGGTAACGAGTCAATCACCCCTGACGAATGGGCAGCTCTGCTGGGTACAGTCAATTACGAGGTCGTGACCAGGATCGGATTCAGGGTTCCCCGCATCCTCGAATCTGAGGTCGATCGCGTCATCGATGGCAGAATGAGCGAAGTGAGGCGTTGACTAGGGTGTTGCCGTGTTAGATGACGCAGCCAAGGCGGGGCGGATGGCCAAGATTGCGAGCGAGATAGCGGCTTGTCGAAGATGTCCGCTGCATGAGTCGCGCAAGAATACGGTTCCGGGGGCCGGCAGCTTTGGGGCAAAATTAGTTATTGTCGGCGAGGGCCCAGGCGCCTGGGAGGACGAGCAGGGGCTGCCTTTTGTGGGGAGGTCCGGCAAGCTCTTGGATCAGATCATTGATAGTCATGGAGCGTTCAAGCGCTCCGACATATTCATTACGAACGTTGTCAAGTGCCGTCCGCCAGGAAACAGAACCCCGCTACCGGCAGAGATCCTGGCCTGCAAGAGCTACCTGATAGCACAGCTGGACATAGTGCGGCCCAAGGTCGTCCTCTGCATGGGCTCGACCGCAACCCAGACTCTATCTGGTCAGCTCGCATCGCTCACTAGACTACGGGGTAGGAACCTTTCTGGGCGCAGCCCAGCGATCGTCGCAACATATCATCCTTCTTACGGCCTGAGGATGGGCGATCCGGTAGTGAAGCTCATGGAAAGTGACTATGCACTTGCTTGCAGCCTCGCGCTAGGAGCATGAAATGCTCAGTTTTGTTCTTGAAAACATCAAGGATACCAAGTTATTGGCAGAGACGCTGGCCGGACATTTGGGCGAGGGCGACTTGGTGATCCTGAGCGGTGAGCTTGGCACTGGCAAAACGGCCTTCGCCAGCGCCCTCCTCGGGTACCTTGGAGTGAACGAGGTGGTTACGTCGCCAACCTTTGTGCTGGTGAAGAGCTACCGGGGCAGGATTCCTGTCGACCATGTCGACATCTACCGCGTCGACGATCCAGAGGAACTCTATGTCTTATCCATAGAAGAGCTTCTGGAAGACGGTCATATTGTTGTGATTGAATGGGGCGAGAGGGCTCTTGGCCTTTTTGGCTCCAGCTACATTCAGATCAGCTTCGAGCGACTGGATATCGAGGTTTCGATAGAGGATGAGATCGCTGGCGAGGCCAAGAGGTTCGTGACCGTCGAGATTGTAGGCCCAAGATTTAGGGATCGCAGAGGTCAGATGGAAGCGGATATGTGCAAGATATGGAATGTGGCGCGATGATTCTACTTGGAATCGATACCGCAACCGAGATGACTTCCCTGGGACTGTGCAGATACGGGGAGCCGCCATGGACCGTATCTTTGGCGAATCCCAAGCATCAGCTGGAGCTGATTGGAGTCATGGCCGAGCAGCTGTTCGAGAACTCGGGTATGACTAGCTCCCAGCTGAGTGCCGTGGCCGTCGACGTAGGTCCTGGCCTATTCACCGGCTTGCGGGTTGGCATCTCTTTTGCCAAAAGTCTGGCTGGGGCGCTGGGTATCCCGATTGTGCCCGTGACGTCGCTCGACATCTTGGCGTTCAGCCAGCGGAACTGTCCGAAGACGGTCGTATCTGCCGTTGATGCACGCCGTGGAGAGGTTTTTTACGCAACGTATAGAAAGGTGCCCGGCGGGGGAATAGCGAGACTCAGTGACTACGCCGCCGGATCGCCCGAAGCTGTTGCAACAGAGATCGAGAGCCTTGGGGAGCCGGTTTTGATGGTAGGTCAGGGGTTTCTCAGGTACAAGGATACCTTTTCTACCCTCTCACAGGTTCACTTCGCTGGGAGCGCAGTAGCCTATCCCCTGATCCACATGCTCTTCGAGATTGCATTTCCCCTGGCCTTCTCCGAAGAGTTCGTCCCTGCCGAAGCCGTCGATGTCGTTTATATTCGAGACGCCGATGCCAGGGTGAACTTTGAGGTTCGGCAGGCTCTTCGAAAAGACAGGTAGGTTTGCTGATGAGCGAACTTCAAAAGCCAGACGTTGGCCGATTTCTAAGTTTGCTGGAAGTCGTGCCGATGCGCAGGAAGCACCTCGATCAGGTGATGGACATAGAGCGCAGGGCCTATCCGAATCCTTGGTCTAGATCCATATTTGAGAGCGAGCTTTCTCAAGGGGTAACGAGGTCCTACATCGTAGCTCTCCGTGGGCGGGTGGTCGTGGGCTATTGCGGAACCATCTACGTTATAGATGAAGCTCACATAACCAACATCGCAGTGGATCCGGACTTGCATCGGATGCACATAGGCACAAGGCTGCTCTGCGAGATGGTGCGGCGTGCCTGGGACAGGAAGATCAGGGCGATCACATTGGAAGTGAGGGTCTCCAATCTTGGGGCTCAACGGCTTTATCAAAAGTTTGGCTTTCAGCCGGCCGGCATAAGAAAGGGATATTACCAAGAGAACGGCGAAGATGCGCTCATCATGTGGGCCTATGACATCGATAGTGCTGAATACCACGAGAGAATTCTTAACATCGAGGCCAAGGCCGGAATTGACTTAGAGAGTGGAAGGCGGCGAAGACACTTATGGGGTTGAATTCTTACCCTGTCGCCAATGGACTGATTCTGGGAATTGAGACGTCGTGCGATGAGACTGCCGTGGCTGTTGTCAAAGACGGAACTACTGCTCTCTCCTCGATCATCCGTTCGCAGGAGATTCATGCCGATTTCGGTGGCGTAGTTCCGGAGCTGGCGGGGCGTGAGCACGAAAAGCGGATTTTGACGGTGATCAAGCAGGCCATAGGTGAGGCTGGACTTGAGATGCATAGGCCCAAGCTCGAGGCGATTGCGGTCACCATTGGCCCAGGCCTGGCTGGAGCATTGATGGTCGGAGTGGCGGCGGCAAAGGGGCTCTCCCTGGCATGGGATGTTCCGGTGGTCGGTGTCAATCACCTTGAAGGCCACCTTTTTGCTGTTCGGCTCGAAGCGGAGCCGATAATCTATCCGGCCGTGATGCTCCTGGTTTCCGGAGGCCACACCATGCTTGTCCTGGTTGAGAAGCCTGGCCGGTACAGGATCGTTGGACAGAGCCTAGATGACGCCGCGGGCGAGGCCTTTGACAAGGTCGCCCGGTTCCTTGGGCTCAGTTATCCCGGCGGACCCGAGATCGAAAGGGAAGCTGAGTTTGGTGACCCTGCCTTCGTGCGCTTTCCACGCGCGCTGCGAGACGGCTCCTTCAACTTTTCATTTTCTGGCCTGAAGACAGCTGTAGTCACGTTTGCAAAGAAGAACCCGCAGGTTGACATTGCCGACATCGCTGCCAGTTTTCAGGAGGCCGTGGTGGAGATATTGGTCGAGAAGACGATGAATGCAGCCAAAGAGTTCGGGGCCAAGTCTGTCGCTCTCGCAGGCGGAGTCGGCGCAAATACAAGGCTTCGGACTGTTTTGGCTGAGAGAGCACATGAACTGGGCCTCGGCGCATGTGTTCCATCCCGATCGAACTGCACTGACAACGGGGCCATGATTGCTGCGGCGGGTGCCTTTAGGCTCGAGAATTTTGGCCCAAGCGATCTATCTATCGGCGCATACCCGTCGCTTCATCTGGAGGAGAGTATTTAGTTCGGCGAATGGGCTTGAAAACTTGAAATTTTTCCGCTACATTTAGCACTCACTAGCCGAGAGTGCTAATGGACAACTACACTCTCATAATAAAAATCGATAAGGAGGCTTGTAAAGTCATGAAGCTTCAACCATTGGAGGATCGGATCGTCGTGAAGCCACACGAGTCCGAGGAGCGTACAGCTTCAGGTCTTGTACTTCCAGAGTCGGCCAAAGAAAAGCCGCAGCAGGGCGAGGTGCTAGCTGTTGGACCGGGCCGCAGGGCTGAGTCAAATGGAGAGATCATCCCGCTTGGTATCGCAGTTGGGGATACCGTGGTGTACTCGAAGTACGGCGGAACCGAGATCAACATCGAAGGAGATGAACTGCTGATACTTTCCAGCCGGGACATTCTGGCGAAGGTGGCTAAGTAATGGCAAAGACTCTCAAGTTTGACGAGACTGCCAGGAGGTCACTAGAGGCGGGTGTCAACAAACTCGCAGACACCGTCAGGGTGACGCTGGGTCCAAAGGGAAGAAACGTGGTCCTGGAGAAGAAGTTCGGTGCTCCGACCATAACCAACGATGGCGTGTCAATAGCGCGGGAGATCGAGCTCGAGGACCCGTTCGAGAACATGGGCGCTCAGCTTGTTAAAGAAGTTGCGACCAAAACCAACGACGTAGCTGGTGATGGTACCACCACAGCAACCGTGTTGGCTCAGGCCCTGATCCGCGAAGGGCTGCGCAATGTTGCCGCAGGAGCGAGCCCACTGGGGCTCAAGCGGGGCATCGAGAAGGCTGTGGCCGTTGTGGTCGAGTCGATTCAGAAGCAGTCGAAGCCGATTGAGGCGAAGTCAGACTTTGCTCAGGTGGCATCGATTTCAGCTGCCGACGCCAGCATTGGTGAGATTCTCGCCAACGCCATTGACAAGGTCGGCAAGGATGGGACGGTAACGGTCGAGGAGTCCAATACATTCGGACTTGAGCTTGAGTTCACCGAAGGTATGCAGTTTGACAAGGGCTTTCTCTCTCCCTATTTCGTCACCAACCAGGACCGCCAAGAGGCGGTGATGGAAGATCCGCTGATCCTGTTCTACGCCGGCAAGATATCTACCGTTCACGAGTTGCTTCCGCTGTTGGAGAAGGTGATGCAGGCGGGTAAACCGCTCGTCATCGTGGCAGAGGATATCGAAGGCGAAGCGCTAGCTACCTTGGTTGTGAACAAGATCCGAGGGACGTTCAATTCCGTGGCTGTCAAAGCGCCCGGCTTCGGTGACCGCCGGAAGGCAATGCTGCAGGACATGGCTGTTCTGACCGGCGGTGAGGTTATCTCCGAAGAGGTCGGCCTCAAGCTCGAGAGCGCCACGCTCGACCTTCTTGGCTCTGCAAGAAGGGTGGAGGTCACCAAGGATGACACCAAGATAATCGGTGGTCACGGCTCCAAGCCGGAAGTCGAAGGGCGTGTAGCCCAGATAAGGCGGGAGATCGACGAGACCGACTCCGATTGGGACCGCGAGAAACTTCAGGAGCGT
>JAJYVK010000021.1 GCA_021792075.1 Actinomycetes bacterium
AGCCGCAGCCTGCGGAAGAGGACTTCCTAATCACTGTCTGCCCGTTGATCTCTGCCAGGCACGCTCTAAAGCTGCCGCTGCCACCGAGGTCGACTTCCATGCGGTAACGCTCATGCGATTCCTCAGTAAACAGCTCCCCGACATCGACGCCCAAGACATTTGCGATACAGATCGCGAGGTAAACCTTGGGAATCTGCTCACCTGTCTCAATCGCATGAAGAGATTGGCGCGACACTCCCACAGCGACAGCAAGCTGAGAGGACGTCAGACCCCTCTCAAGCCGGAACTTGGCAACCCTATTCTTCCCCATTCAATTCCCTCTTCGAATAGTCATGGCTACTTTACACAAGTAAGGCTTACTTCACAACTTCACCTCATATTCATCAGTCACAAAGGGGAAGTCGTAGTTTGGACCGCCTTGGGAGAATTGATACCAAAATTGAAACCACACGCAGCAGTGTGCCCTCTTGGACAAGTGACCGGTGCAAGAGTAGACGAACAGCTACACGCTCTGCAGAACAAACGCCAAGCTTTTCTGTTGATCTCTCTCATCAATGGCGTCAGCTAACTCTCTAAGAGCTAGTGTCCCGGCCACTTGCGGTCGCAAGTCCTCGAGGCAGTAATGTCTCCCACCAATTACATAAAGATCCTACATAAATTAGTTGTCGAGAATAGGTCCAGGTCTTGCAACGCGCATTCTTGAAATTTCAAAATTTCAATGAAAGCCTCGCGGATTACAGCCACTCTAATCACCGCCACAGCAAACCAAAAAGGCGGCAAGATTTAAAACTACATCAACGAAATTCCGCATTTGCAAGATCACTATCACCATCTCCACCTGGACATATATGATGAGCAGGTGGTGACATCTTTATTGAGAAAAGCCAGTTCTTTAAGTCGATCCTTGCTAATTGAGAGTCATAACGGTAAAATTCGACTACACCTTTCTACTTTTTAGGAGGTCACACAGGTAATGCTAAGTACAATTGTTAGTCTTCCTTCGTCGGCATTTCCACCGCTAGCCCTAGGCTTTATGGGACTTGGTACCGGCTATTTAATCTACGGACCGCAGGAATTGTTCGGCTACCCAAAGCGCAACGCCGATGTCGACGCCGCCACCGGTGTCTGGGGCGTTTGGTTGCCGGGATTCTGTCAGTTTGTCACCGGAGTCATACTGTTCACCGGGCTGATGCTAGGGACTTTTACCGAAAAGCCCTTGTACATGGCTGCGCTAGCATTCAGCGCATACGGCATTCACTGGTTCGCCATGGGATGGAACCGCATGACAAAACGGAGCGAACCAAGAGTCAATCTTGGAATGGCGGTTGGATTTCTCGCCATCTCAGCACTTGGCACAACGGTATTTCTTGGTGCGCATGACACACCGGTCGCTTTGATATTCGTCGGTCTTGTTCTCGTCTACATCTCAGACATCTTCGCAAGCCTGAAGCCCAACATGGCCGGGCTCGGAGCTTTTGGAGAACGGGCTCTAGGCCTTTTCCACATACTCACTGGTATCTGGCTGCTTTACATGATGTTCGGCGTCACCCTCAATTTCGCCTTGGGCTACCACTGGTGGGTTTAGAGGAGCCACAAAAAATCACTCTTTCGAAGGTTCGGCGTCCAGTCGCACGCCGAACCTTATGTTTGCTTTCTATTCTTCAACAAGTCAAGTACAGCGATCACTGCTAGAACTGCGTTCTCCGGACTGGCGAAGCAGTAAAGCACCGCCGAGGGCGCCTCTGTGGAAAGGAGGAATCGGTACCGAGCCGGATTGCGGCTGTGGCGCCGAGCGCTATGGGCAGAACCCGGAGCTTGCGGTTGAAAAGTCGACTTCAAATATTGGTCCTATAGACCCTATTTCGCTGCCGCCAGTATCCATCGGTCTCACAGACAAGGAGAGGAGGGACTCGCCTGGTTTCCGTGGCTTTGAAATATGTGCCGTCCGCATGGGTTTGGACCGATAGGCACAGATAGAGGAATCTCTTCGCTGAGAACATCCAAGGAGGCTTGTACCGACACGGGAACTCCGGAAGAGATGGCGGTGATGCTCACCTTGTCTACTTCCATTTATGCAGAATCAACCATAAGCTAGAAAAGGCCAGGAAGCTCGACGTGAACGCTGACACAAACGCTTCGCGAGCTTTCTTTGGCGGTTAATTGAACGGCACACTAGCCAACCAAAATTCTCTTCGTCGTTTTGTTATGAAGAAGGCAAGCACACGGCGCGTCCACATTACTCCAGCAGCCTCGCCAGACATGGTCCGTTCGCTCAAGCTTAGATTAGCTCGAAGAGATCTGCTACGAGCCCCTTCGGCTTCTAATGGCGGAACCCACACTGTGAAGCCGTTCCAGAATCTCATAGACTCTTTCAATCGCCACCGGCTTAGTGAGGTAATCCGTTGCGCCTGCATCAAGAGTCCTGTTGATGGTCATCTCTGTGGCATCGGCACTCATGACATAGACGGGAATATCGTGTGTACGCGTGTCCGACCTGATCTTTGAAAGCACGACCTCACCGGCGATGTCCGGAAGGTGGAGGTCGAGCATGATCACATGGGGCGGATCTTTGAAAGCCGTGTCTATGGCCTGCCGGCCACAGTTGGCCACAGCCAGTCTGATGTAGTCAAGCCGGTTCAGTGCGCGCTCGATCAACTTCACATTTGAAGGATCATCCTCTATATATAAGACTTTGAGGGGGATTTCGGATTCGCCTGCGCCAATGTCTTCAACCTCATCAACGTGATCACCAGCGTATGGCATTTTAAGGTGAAATGTGGTTCCAGTGGAACTGCTCTCGACGGTGAGCGAGCTTTCCATCGCTTCGGCCAACTCTCGAGACAAGGTCAAGCCGATCCCCGTGCCTTCAATGTTACTTGTTTCCGCACCAAGCCTCTCAAATGGAGCAAAGACGAGGTCGATCTGCTCGGGAGAGATTCCTGGTCCGGTATCCGCCACAGATAGGCTTACAATATTTTCTTTCCTATCCAGCTCGTATGAAATCATTACGGAACCGTTTTGGCGATTGTACTTGATTGCATTGGACAGAAGATTCAAGAGTATCTGGCGAAGCCTCTGTCTGTCGACGAGAACCAGCCTTCCTTCCTCAGGCTCTTGAACGGTTGAAATCTCTATGCCTCTTACGACTGCCAGTGGTCTGAGGAGGTTGCAAACCTCGTTCACAACTTCGGGAAGGGCAACCTTTTCCTTTGATATGGAGATCTTTCCCGTCTCGATTCTGGCTATGTCGAGGACCTCGTCTATGAGCTGCAGCAGATGTTGCCCACCGCGACGAATCTGGTCAAGAGAGTCCTGCTGTTGTGGACCTAGCTGGTCGAGCTCTAAAAGCTCGGTGAATCCAAGAATTGCGTTAAGCGGTGTGCGAAGCTCGTGGCTCATGCGTGAAAGGAAATCGCTCTTAGCCCTATTTGCAGCCTCTGCTGCTGCTGTCGCTTCTGTGAGCTTCTCCTCCAGCTCCACCCGCTCTGTGACGTCCCGGAGAACGACCAGTAAATCCTTGTCTGGCTTGTGAAAATCAAGGGCGACCCCGTGCCCCTCTATCACTCTCCATCCTTTCGCGCCTCTCAGCCTCATTCTGCGCATGAACGTTGTGCCCAGTTGCGATAGAGAGCTTCCGATCTGCTCTTCAGTATCAACAAGCTCCCTGGGATCAAGGTAATGAAAGAAGTTAAGCGCATCTGAACCTGAAAGAGGCTCTCCCGTGAGTTTCGTGAAGGTCTTGGAGACCATCTTTATTCGCCCCGATTTGTCAATAACCATTACCGCGTCAGGCAATGCATCAAAGAGAGCACGGAGCATTTCCTCTCGCTCGCCAAGTACCCTGGTTGCTTCTTTGCTCTCAGTAATGTCGATTAGGACACCTAACGCCGAGACCGTGCCAGCCTCATCTTCGTAGCTGAGCTTCACTGTGCTGTATACCCATCGCTGCACTCCGTCCCTCCCTAGAACTCGATAAGTGCTGATGAGCTGAGGTCTCCGGTCAGCTAATGCCTGTTGGGCTTGGGAAATGACCGTACCCCTGTCATCTCGATGTATGGCTGAAATCCAGTTATCCCCGTCGATAGCGATTAGCCTGGCCGGAAGCGAAAATACTCGATCGAGATTTTCGCTGACGAAACCGTTTCCGGGCAAGCCATCATGGCTCTGAAATTTGACGACGGGGCTGGCTGAAACAAGGTGTTCAAAGAATATGCTTTCTTCTCTCAGCGCCAGCTCGCGAGCATCGAGCAGATTGCTCGCCTGGGATAAAGCTTCAGCTAGTTTTCCAACTTCATCTCGGGCAAATGGCAGCCTTTCAGGAGGCTCACCTCTTGAGAGCCTTTCTGCGCTCCGCTGCAGCGACCGGATTCTGATCGAGATTCCGCTTGTAAAAAGCTGAGTAGCGGCAAGTCCTCCTGACAATCCGAGGATGAGTGCCGCAAGTGCCACCCAAAGTCCGCTGTCTGCAATATCATGAGCTGTCGCCTCTTTGCTCGCGACTATTGTTGCAATCCGGCCATCTATGGAATCAACCAGGGATCTCACCTGAGCAATTTCTCCATTCTCTTGTGTGAGAAGCGTTGTCTCAGGGATTCCAGAGAAGGTGTTCACGTTCTCCAGTGACGACAGCAGTCCTAGGTCTGAGTTGACTGCAGTCTTGAGTTCAGAGATTAATGACTGAGATGACTTGTCGCCAACAAGGCTCGTAGATAACGAGGCGAGGGCAGAAGGAAGGTTCTTTTTGGCTGTCTGAAGTGGTATTAGGTAAGAGGAATCTCTTGTAGCCAGATATGCGCGAACTCCAGTCTCAGCACCGAGAGTTGAACTCAGCACCGATTGTGCAGAAGACTGGGCTTTCAGATCTGCTTGCACACCGTCAAGAACGCTTCTTGATGTGAGCACGACAGCCACGAGACCCACAAAAGAGACGACAAGGGCGACTGTTGGAAGCATGACAACCGCCCAGCCTTTTCTTCTGAGCGATGTGTCGAGCCAGCGCTGGTGGAACGAACTAAGCAATGCAGCTGGCTCTAGACGCTTTGCGATATCAGCCCAGCTCATCTTCTTGCTATATGGGCGCGATCGGTTCTTGCTTATCGAAATGGGCTTCGCTTGGTTCAAGCGTTTCCATGCGTTGGACATATTCTCCCTTGAAAATTTCACGATTCCAAGATTGGCGCGTCTTCCATGTCAACAATGTGATTACACTTCGATGCGGCTGAAAGAGACAATGCCAGAGAAGACGAATGGCTGTCAATGGTTGTATTTTAGTTGGGCCAAGCAGCGTCTATCAGCCGTTGATCCAGCTTTGTCAATATGGAGCGGCAAAACAGATTTACCAGCCAATGCACCCCCGACATTGAAAGCACCAGAGGTCTAGATCATCTGATGGAAACAATTATTGCAGCTGGCTGAGTTCACAAACGACTTGATCCCCATGCACAGTGCTGCTACCAAGACTGTAATCCGACCTGATTTTAACATTGCAGGAATCAGAGCAAATGCTATTCGTCAGATGACAGGCGATGATGGGCCTGGGAGGTTGTGAACATAGTCGAATTGACGCGTCGCTACATAATCAATCTTTGATCACCAGATCGGTACTTCGTCACGTAACGTTCGCATGCAGCCTGCTAAGACCTCCACGCCCACATATGTGCACAGAATCCGCAATCATCAGAGCCGTGTCGCTCTCACGGCAGCCATTACGCAAAACTTATCCCCAGATTGCAACCAGCGTAAGGGTCAGTCTTCCTCCACCCGTCCTACAAGTGCTAAATCTTCGGCCATAACCCATCCAAATGCACAAACGCAGTCAAGCCGTGTCGGGTCAAGAGGCTCGAAAAAATTCTTGAACCCGTCGAACTTGCCATTTGTGATCGGGTCATCGAAATCGATGTAGCCTTCGACCTTGCCGCTGCCCGATAAAATAAAGCTCCGGTCGTCGAGTCGATGTTCAGCGCCAAACCTCTTCGCCAAGCGACGTGCCCAAGCCCTCTCTTCGCCGGTGGGCTTATAGCCCGGTCGCGGCACGACATCCACCAGATTGTCCAAAAGGGCGTAACCTTGCGGAGAGATTAGCCGGCACCCGATGAGAACATCTTCGTCCGGGAAGGCGAGAACAGCCTTCCTGTATTGGTCTCGCATTATCGCTCTCAAAATTTCCGAGCTATCTTCGCCGGTCCTTATCGTCAATATGCCCATTAGGATTGCCGGCGTACCACCAATTCTTTCAAGGGTATAGAACGCATAACCCACCAGTTCGTCGCCGATGTGGGCATCTGTGACAAGCACCCAGTCTTCCTGTTGCTTTGATAAAAAGCCGAGATCGAAGCCAGATCCGCTCTTCTCTGAAAGATCCGCCATCACAGCCAGCTCGGCATCACCTAGAGCAGTACAGTCTTTAGTCGAAACGTCAATCGGCATCGTAATAAAGAATCTCCTAAGGATCTACCTGAGTTCAGTCTAGTGGATCGAGCGGCAATTAAGAACCACAGGGGCCAGCTATGCGCTCAGGCTGGTCATTCGGCTCGGGTCGAATATTGCATTCGCGCCAAACAGAACCCTCAATTCACCAATGAGGCCGCCTTTGTCATTCACTTTGAACTCAACAGGAAGCTGATAGACGTCGTCGCCTATATGGAGGCGAACCGAAACCTCTCCTGGATGCTCCATCAGCAGGCCCTTCAGTCGCACCAAGTTGCTTCTCGTCAGCTGAGAGAGCGCAATGCAAATCCCCAATGGCTGTGATGACCCAGCGGACAGATTCGGCCTGGAAATAGAGTGCGCCACGAGCTTTGGCTGGTCGTCCCTAGCATCGAGACGGCCTTTCACCACGAATATGGCGTCTTCTTCAAGCATGGCACCAAAATCTGCCATCTGCCTTGGAAAGAGAAAGACCTCGATCGAAGAGCTCAGATCTTCGAGGACAAAACTTCCCATGAGGTCCCCGCGCTTTGTGTAGCGCCGGCTGACCGAAGTAGCCACGCCGCCAACCGTGATCATCTCCTCTGCACGAGGGGTAGATAGCAGCTCATGGGCCTCGGATATGGAGAACTCCGCGACTCGGGCCAGTGCCTTCTCAAGCCCGAGCAAAGGGTGGTCGGACACATACAGCCCCAGCATCTCCTTCTCGGATGCCAGCAATTCCGTCTTTTCAAACTCGACCTCTGGAATCACGACCTCGATCATTGGAGCAGCCTCCAATTCGTCGGAGGCATCGAACAGACTCATGATGCCGGCTTCAACCTCTTTGCGCTTAGTGAGCGCCCGATCGATTGCAGTCTCATATATCTCAAGTAACCCTTTTCTCGGATGTCCGAGCGAGTCGAAAGCACCCGACCTTATCAGAGCTTCAACGCCTCTTTTGTTGAGAGCCACAGGATCAACCCTCATGCAATAGTCCACAAAAGAGGCAAAGGGTCCGTTCCTATCCCTCTCGGCGACTATCAGCTCCACCACCGACTCTCCCACATTTCGGATTGCGGCTAATCCAAAACGGATCGACCCATTGCCTTCTCCGGCCATGATCGCAGTGAAGTCAGAGCGCGACACGTTGACGTCAGGGACCATCACTTGAATCTGATGCTCTCGGGCGTCGGCCAGATATACAGCCGTCTTTTCCTTGTCATCTTTGACCGATGTGAGAACAGCAGCAAGAAACTGCACCGTGTAGTTGGCCTTGAGCCAAGCAGTCTGATAAGCGACCAAGCCATAGCCGTAGGAGTGGCTCTTGTTGAACGCGTAGTCTGCAAACGGCTCGATGATGTCGAAGAGAGCGGTGCCGATCTCCTCTCCGTAGCCGGAACTCTTGCATCCCTCGACGAACTTCTCCCTTTCGGCCTGGATGAGGGATCGTATCTTCTTCCCGCAGGCCTTGCGAAGGTTGTCTGCCTCGGCAAGGCTGTATCCAGCAAACTTCTGTGCCACCCTCATCACGGACTCCTGATAGATCATCAGTCCGTAGGTATCAGCAAGGATCTCCTCGAGATCGGGGTGCAGATAGTCGATCGGTTTACGAGCGTTCTTGCGATCGGCGTAATCGTTATGCATGTTTGCAGCCATAGGACCTGGCCTATATAGCGCTACCAGCGCAGCAACGTCGTCAAAGCTCGTCGGAGCCAAGGAGCGCATTAGGGCCCTCATCGGTCGGCCCTCCAGCTGAAACACGCCGATAGAATCAGCTTCGCGAAGCATCGCCAGAGTCTTGGCGTCATCGAGGGGAATCGAGTCGATATCCGGCCTATCCCCCGTCGTCTCCATTATGAGATCCAGCGCCCGCTCTATTATCGACAGAGTCCTTAGCCCCAAAAAATCCATTTTGAGAAGTCCCAGCTCCTCGACACCGTGCATCTCGTACTGAGTCACAATCGGAGCCTGATCGGCTGGACTTCCGGGATCAGGCTTCCGCTGGATAGGAAGGTACTCAGTCAGCGGCTCGTGTGTAATTACTACTGCGGCAGCGTGGATTCCATCCTGCCGCCGAAGACCTTCAAGCCCACGAGCAACCTCGATGACTCGTTTGACGTCGGGATCGCTCTCGCACATCTCCCTGAGCTCTGAGGCCATGTTGAAGCCGTCCTCGTAACCATCGACTCTTTCCAGGCAGGCGCTGAGCGGGGTATCCCTGCCCATGATCAGAGGCGGCATTGCCTTAGCGATCTTGTCTCCTATCCCGTAGGGATAACCAAGCACTCTAGCCGCATCGCGAACTGCCGCCCTTGCTTTGATAGTGGAAAAGGTGACGATCTGTGCAACACGGTCCCAGCCATACCGCTCCGCGGCGTAGCGGATCATCTCCGACCGATAGCGTTCGTCGAAGTCCATATCGATGTCAGGCATCTGGATTCTGCCCGGATTCAAAAATCTTTCGAAAATGAGATCGTACTTGATTGGATCCAGGTCTACGATGCGAAGACAGTATGCCACGCAGCATCCAGCGGCAGATCCCCGCCCAGGGCCCACCCGAATGCCATGCTCCCGGGCATATCGGATCAGATCCCATACCACGAGAAAATAGGCTGAAAAGCCCATCTGCGAGATTACCGAGAGCTCGTAGTCAAGCCTGGTGCTGACCTCCTCAGGTGGATTCGATCCATAACGTGACTCGGCGCCTTTGTACGTCAGATGCCTAAGATACCTCGCGGCGGACTCCTCGTAGGACTCCTTGCTCTGGAACTCGATAGGAACTGGAAACTCAGGGAGCTTCGGCTTTCCGAACTCAATCTCCACCTGAGCCCGCTCCGCTATCCAAAGCGTATTATCACAGGCCTCTTCCACCTCGGAAAAAAGCTTTCGCATCTCCGCTGCGCTCTTGAGATAATGCTGATCACCGTGGAACTTGAAACGCTTCTCATCTGCCAGGGTCGCACCGGTCTGAACGCACAACAAAGCATCATGAGCAACCGAATCTTCCCTTGAGTTGTAGTGAGAGTCATTAGTTGCCAACAACGGGGCATTCAACTTCCGCGCTAGGGCAATCAACATCGGATTTGTGTGCTTCTGCTCAGGGATGCCATGATCTTGAAGCTCGACAAAGAGATTATCGCGGCCGAAGATCTCCTGAAGGTTTCCCGCGATCTTGTATGCCTGCTCGACATCACCCTTGAGAAGGTGCTGAAGCACCAGCCCACCGAGGCATCCCGTTGTGGCAATTACCCCCTGGTGATACTTCTCCAGCAGCTCGAAGTCAACTCGAGGCTTGTAGTAGTAGCCCTCCAGATAGGCGCTGGAGGAGAGCTTCATCAGATTTCCGTAGCCCTGATTGTTTTCCGCGAGCAGAATGATGTGGTAATAGAGCTTTTCACCGCCATCGGAATCCCCGCCGGTGTCGTCAACCCTGCCCCTCCGTGCGGGTCGATCAAATCGAGAGCCGCCCGACATATAGGCCTCAATACCTATTATCGGGTTGATCTCTTGAGAACGGCACTCCTTGTAGAAGTCCAACACGCCGTACATGTTTCCGTGGTCCGTGATAGCGAGTGCTGGCTGGGAATCCGCCTTCACCTTAGCCACCGCCTCTTTAATCCTGGCGGCACCGTCAAGCATCGAGAACTCAGTGTGGGTATGCAGATGAACAAAGGATCTCATCTTGCTAGCCCTTGTCCCGACATCCAAACCCTTTCAAAGCCTGACAAAATCTCTCGTCGAAAGTACCTATCGCAACTTTTCGACCGCATTACAAACTTACTCCGCAAAACTTTTCGCAGCACCAAATAGAGCAAAATTAAATTACATCTGTGTAATCCATGAATAATGAAAAGTCGCCTTTCGAAGTTCCGGTTGCGCCAGCCACTTCGAGGCTTTATCTGTTGAGTCCACCCGGCTAGACGTCCCGTTCTGAAAAAGGCACTCCAGCGACCGACCAATGCTCGGAATCGATCTCATTTATGATGACCCTCACGCTCGCCGGCTTAGCATTCACGGCTTCTACAACTGCGTCGGTAATCGCCTTCAACAGGTTCCTTTTCTGTTGCGCTGTCCGACCCTTTAAAAGTGAGACCTGTACAAGCGGCACTTGATACCTCCCAATCTATCTATTACATTCCAAGCATCTACTACATCACAGTTCAGACTGACTTTCTGCGCATACAAAGATGGATACAAAAGTGTATTATCGGCAAATCCAAGCAAGGGAGCCGAAATGAACTTCACAGCAATGGCATTCGACAACTTTGGCCCTCCTGACGTCTTTCATAGAGCAGAGTTGGATCTGCCTGAACCTCTAGACTCGCAAGTCCTTGTAGAGGTGGAGGCCTCATCAGTAAACTTCGCTGACGTTATGGCCAGACAAGGCAAGTATCCTCTCGCCGGACCTCCATATGTGACGGGAATCGATTTCGTGGGCCGAGTGATCAAAGCGGGTTCTGATGATGGATCAACTTTAGTCGGCAAGCGGATCGTCGGCTTTGGAGACACTGGATCATATGCCACACACTTGCTCGCTCCGGTCAGCCTTGTCTTCGAGATTCCCGAAAACATGAAGCTCTCGACCGCAGCAGCCTGCCCGCTTTTGATCTGCACCACATATGCACTTCTAAACAGGCGCCAGGGGCTGCACCCTGGAGATAACCTCCTAATCCATGCCGCAGCAGGCGGGATCGGTCTGACCGCTATTCAGATGGCGAAACAGCTCGGTGCATCATCTATAACTGCCCTTGTCAGCTCCAGCTCAAAGGTGGATTCCGCGCTCCGCGCGGGCGCAACCGAGGTTATAGTCACGAGCGAAACCCCCGACTATCCGGAAAAGGTTAGAGGCTCTCATCCCGACGGCCTGGAACTTATTCTTAACTCTGTGGCGGGCAAGACCATTCAAAAGGATCTTGAAATCCTAAAACCAGGCGGTCAGATCGTGGTGTTCGGCATGGCCTCTGGTGAACCAGGGGTGGTACAGACAAACCAGCTTCACCACTCGTCGAGAACGGTTTCCGGCTTCTCCTTCGGCAACATGCGCAGGACCGATCCCCAAGGGGCCCAGGAGATCATCCATAAGGCGCTACCCCTTGCGACAAGCGGCAAGGTAGCCTTTGACATCGTCACTGAGTACAGCCTTTACGACGTTCAAGAGGCGCATCGCGCCATTGAATCGAGAACAAGCGTCGGAAAGCTCATCCTGATCCCTTAGGATCAAGCTCCTTTAGCACCTCCTCCAGCAGTTGCGCCAGACCAATCAGCTCGTCTTCGGTGTCTTCCCTCCCAACAATTTGGATCGAGAGAGGCATCGGTTGCGCACCACCGGCGCGGAGACCCATTGGAGCAAAGCCATCACCAAGGTTCAAGTATCGCTTCAGATTTACACTAAGCGCCACCG